>NZ_JACARP010000075.1:0-3976 GCF_013386595.1 Brevundimonas sp. P7753
GGGGGAAGGGCGGGAAATCGTGGGGATTGGAGCGGTGAGGTTTGCGTGGGTTTCGCTTGATGGAAGCCTTGAAAAGGCACCGCCATTCCACTTCCCAGCAGCCTTCAAGCTGAGCCATATTTAGCGTAACGATGATTCGCCGTTTGGCGAGGGGAGTGTAGATTTGGCGTATAATATCTTTATTTCGCACGCATGGTCATATGACGAGCGTTATCAGGGGGTTGTCGGTCTACTGAACCGGCAGCCTGACTTTCAGTGGTACGATAGGTCTGTCCCTCGGGACCGTCCTATCGCTGACCCGAACACGGAGATGGGCCGGAATACCTTGAGAGCGGCACTGCGAGAGCGTGTTCGACAGTCGAGTTGCTTCGTTCTCGTTGCTGGCATGTTTGTGAACCATAGATATTGGGTTCAGGCTGAAATCGAATTCGCTAAATCTTACAACAAGCCGATTGTTGCCATTCGTCGAAGGGGGCAGCAGCGTACACCTGCAGAAGTAGAGGTGATCGCAGACGCAACGGTAAACTGGAACTCGCAATCATTGGTTCAGGCAATTAGGGCTACGTGCGGTGCCTGAGGATAAAGTTGACAATAGGCCAATTTGTTTTGTGGTTATGGGTTTTGGTAAAAAGACGGATTTTGAATCGGGTAGAACTTTTGATCTAGATAGAACATATGAAGGCATTATTGCTCCGGCTGCTATTGCGGCTGGGTTTAGGCCTATAAGGGCAGATGAAATACTTCATTCATCTGTAATAGATCTTCCTATGTACGAAATGCTTCTTCGAGCGGATGTTGTTGTTGCTGATATATCTACTGCAAATCCGAATGCAATTTATGAATTGGGTGTCCGTCACGCCTTAAGGCCGAGGACGACTATTATTATGAAGGAGGATCAAGGGAGGTATTTCTTTGATCTAAATCATTCTGCTACTTTTAATTATCGCCATTTAGGCGAAGATATTGGATACAAAGAAACTATTCGTGCTCAGAAAGATCTGGAAAATCTAATAATATCTGTGACGAATTCGGAGCATGTTGATAGTCCTGTCTACACGTTTATTCCTGAATTGCAGCAGCCAAGAATGAGTGATGCGGACTTCGCTGCTGTGGTGGAGGAGGCTGAGGATCGTCAAGAGCACATTATGGAGCTGTCGGCCAAGGCTGAGGCTCTTGTAAAAGAGTCATCATTCTCTGCGGCGGTTCATATATTTGATGCTGTACACAGATTGAGGCCAAATGAGCCTCATTTTATTCAAAGGCTTGTGCTCGCAAAGTACAAATCGAAAATTCCTACAGAATTAACTGCATTGATGGAATCTCTTCTCGATCTTCAGAAGCTTGATCCAGAAAATTCCAATGATCCTGAGACTTTAGGGCTGGCGGGGGCCATACATAAACGTCTGTGGCTTTTGACCAATGATCGACCTCAACTGGATAAGGCCATCGATTTTTATCGTAGAGGTTTTGAATTCAGGCGTGACTATTACAACGGCGAGAATGCCGCGCTTTGCTATGATCTGAGGTCTTCAATTCAGACGGACGATGGTGAGAAAATATTCGATAGATTGAGCGCGAAAAAAATTCGATTATCTATCGTAGATATTATCGACGAGATAATGATATCTGAACATTTTCCGGATAGACGTGATCGGAAATGGATATTTGCCACAATGGCGAATGTTGCATTCGCTCTTGGACTTTCTGAGAGGAAGGTGGAATTTGAGGCGGCCTTCTTGGCAGAGAATCCGGCCGATTGGGAAGTTGAGACGTTTAAAAGCTCTTGGGGTCAACTTTTGGCCCTGGGGTATTCTTAGTCTCTACCGCCCCTTCCTGAACGCTTCCGCCTTTTCGGCCGCCGCTTCCTTGCGCCAGCGTTTGGGGGCTGAGGTGTCGACGGTTTCGCCGGCGCCGGTGAGGGCTTCGTTGGCGAATTCGAGGTCGAGGAGCTTCATCTTCTTGATCTCGTCGCGCAGGCGGGCGGCTTCCTCGAACTCGAGGTTGGCGGCGGCGGTGCGCATGCGGCCTTCCATGTCCTTGAGGGCGGCCTGGAAGTTGGAGCCGAGGAAGGGCTTGGCCTCTTCGGCGACGCCGGGGCGGGTCAGCTTGTCGAGGTCGCGGGACTCGTAGGGGCTGTCGAGGATGTCCTTGATGTCGCGCTTGACGCTTTCGGGCGTGATGCCGTGTTCGAGGTTGTAGGCCTGCTGCTTCTCGCGGCGGCGGTTGGTCTCGGCGATGGCGCGTTCCATAGAGCCGGTCATGCGGTCGGCGTAGAGGATGACGCGGCCGTCGACGTTGCGGGCGGCGCGGCCGATGGTCTGGATCAGGGCGGTTTCGGATCGCAGGAAGCCCTCCTTGTCCGCGTCGAGGATGGCGACCAGGCCGCACTCGGGGATGTCGAGGCCCTCGCGCAGCAGATTGATGCCGATCAGGACGTCGAAGGCGCCCAGGCGTAGGTCGCGCAGGATCTCGATGCGCTCCAGGGTGTCGACGTCGGAGTGCATGTAGCGGACGCGCACCCCCTGTTCGTGCATGTATTCGGTCAGGTCCTCGGCCATCTTCTTGGTCAGGGTGGTGACCAGGGAGCGGTAGCCCGCGCGGCTGACGGCCTTGACCTCGTCGATGACGTCGTCGACCTGGTTGCGGGCGGCGCCGGAGACGGGGCGGATCTCGACCGGGGGGTCGATCAGACCGGTGGGGCGGATGACCTGTTCGACGAAGACGCCGCCGGTGCGGTCCATCTCCCACGGGCCGGGGGTGGCGGAGACGAAGACCGACTGGGGCCGCATGGCGTCCCACTCGTCGAACTTGAGCGGGCGGTTGTCGATGCAGGAGGGCAGGCGGAAGCCGTACTCGGCCAGGGTCGACTTGCGGCGGTAGTCGCCCCGGAACATGCCGTTGATCTGGCCCACGGTGACGTGGCTCTCGTCCACGAACAGCAGGGCGTTGTCGGGGATGTACTCGAAGAAGGTGGGCGGCGGCTCGCCCGGCGCGCGGCCGGTCAGCCAGCGGCTGTAGTTCTCGATGCCGGCGCAGGCGCCGGTGGCCTCCATCATCTCCAGGTCGAAACGGACGCGCTGTTCAAGGCGCTGGGCCTCCAGCAGCTTGCCGTTCTCGGTCATCCAGTCGAGCGTCTCCTTCAACTCGGCCTTGATGCCCATGATGGCCTGGTTCAGCGACGGGCGCGGGGTGACGTAGTGGCTGGCGGCGTAGACGGTGACTTCGTCCAGGTCGGCGGTCTTCTTGCCGGTCAGGGGATCGAACTCCTGGATCGACTCCAGCTCATCGCCGAACAGCTGGATGCGCCAGGCGCGGTCCTCCATGTGGACGGGGAAGATCTCCAGCACGTCGCCGCGCTTCCTGAACATGCCGCGTTCGAAATTCAGGTCGTTGCGCTTGTATTGCAGGGCGATGAGGTCGGCGCGCAGCTTGGCCTCGTCGATCTGGTCGCCGACCTTCAGCGAGAAGGTCATGGCGGTGTAGGTCTCGACCGAGCCGATGCCGTAGATGCAGGAGACCGAGGCGACCACGATGACGTCGTCACGCTCGAGGATCGCGCGGGTGGCCGAGTGGCGCATCCGGTCGATCTGCTCGTTAATCGACGAGTCCTTCTCGATGTAGGTGTCGGTGCGCGGGACGTAGGCCTCGGGCTGATAGTAGTCGTAGTAGCTGACGAAATACTCGACCGCGTTGTCGGGGAAGAAGGCCTTGAACTCGGAATAGAGCTGGGCCGCCAGCGTCTTGTTGTGGGCCAGGATCAGGGCCGGGCGCTGGGTCTGTTCGATGACCTTGGCCATGGTGAAGGTCTTGCCCGAGCCGGTGACGCCCAGCAGGACCTGATCGCGCTCGCCCGCATCGGCCATGGCCGACAGTTCGGCGATGGCGGCGGGCTGGTCCCCCGCGGGAGTGTATTTGGTCTCCAGCCGGAAGCGGCCGCCCTTCTTCTTGCCCTCGCGCGGGGGGCGGTGCGGGACCC
>NZ_JACARP010000076.1:0-15952 GCF_013386595.1 Brevundimonas sp. P7753
CGCACGTCTGTTGCCCGGCGTTCTGCTGAGCGCCGGGGTCGGCGCCGTCGCCTTCGCCCTGCAACTGATCGAGACCTCGCTGTTCGGCCATCCCTGGGTCGAAGGCCTGGTCATCGCCATCCTGATGGGCGCGGGCGTTCGCCTGTTCTGGACCCCGTCGAATGTCTGGATGCCCGGCGTCCGGTTCAGCGCCAAGACCCTGCTTGAGGTCGCCGTGGCCCTGCTGGGCGCCACTGTCTCGGGCGCCGCCGTCATGGCGCTCGGCCCTGTCCTGCTGCTGGCCATCGTCGGCGTCGTCGTTCTGGCCATCGCCGGCGGCTACGCCCTGGGCCGGGCCTTCGGCCTGCCGCCCGCCATGGCCCTGCTGGTGGCCTGCGGCAACGCCATCTGCGGCAACTCCGCCATCGCCGCCGTCGCCCCGGTCATCGAGGCCGAGGGCGAAGACGTGGCCGCCGCCATCGGCTTCACCGCTGTTCTCGGCATCGCCGTGGTCCTGCTGGTCCCCGTCGTCGGGGCGCTGATGGGCTTTGACGCGACCAGGGTCGGCGTTCTGGCGGGCCTGACCGTCTACGCCGTGCCCCAGGTCCTGGCCGCCGCCGCCCCCGCCGGGCTGCTGGCCGTCCAGACCGGCGCCGTGGTCAAGCTGGTGCGCGTCCTGATGCTGGGCCCCATCTGCCTGGTCCTGGGTCTGCTGCGGTCCGGCAAAGCGGAAGGCGCCAAGGGCCCCAAGCTGCACCACATGGCCCCCTGGTTCATCGTCGTCTTCCTGATCCTGATGGGTCTGCGCTCGGCCGACTTGATCCCCGAGGTCGTCCTGCCCCCCCTGCAAGCCGCCGTCACCGCCATGACCCTGATCGCCATGGCCGGGCTGGGTCTGATGGTCGATCCGCGCGCCGTGGTCCGGGCCGGGCCGCGCGTGGCCGCCGTGGCGGCGCTTTCAGCCCTGCTGATCGGGGGCCTTGCGCTGGCGACCATCGTGCTCATTTTACCCGCCTGACGCACAATCGAACCGCCCCGCTGGTCTTTCCGACGATAGGGCTGTAAGAGGCGCCGCTTCCTTCCTGCTTTCCGCATCTTGCAGCGGCCCGGACTTCCGTGGCCGAACACAGTCCGCCCGAGCCCGAAATGAACCTTCGTAACGTCGCTATCATCGCCCACGTCGACCATGGCAAGACCACCATGGTTGACCAGCTGCTGGCTCAGTCTGGCGTCTTCCGAGCCAACGAGGCGACGACCGAGCGCGCCATGGACTCCGGCGATCAGGAAAAAGAACGCGGCATCACCATCCTGGCCAAGTGCACCTCGGTGCTGTGGAACGGCAAGGCTGGTGAAACCCGCATCAACATCATCGACACCCCCGGGCACGCCGACTTCGGCGGCGAAGTCGAGCGCATCCTGGGCATGGTGGACGGCTGCGTCATCCTGGTGGACGCCGAAGAGGGCGTCATGCCCCAGACCAAGTTCGTGCTGACCAAGGCGCTGAAGATGGGCCTGCGTCCCATCCTCTGCATCAACAAGGTCGACCGCGCCCACGCCGATCCCGACCGCGTCCACAACGAAACCTTCGACCTGTTCGCCGCCATCGGCGCGACGGACGAGCAGCTGGACTTCCCGCACATCTACGCCTCGGGCCGTTCGGGCTGGGCCACGCTGGATCTGAACGTCCCGAGCGACAACCTGCACCCCCTGTTCGACCTGATCGTCGACCACGTCCCGGCGCCCAAGGTTCAGGAGAACCGCGACAAGCCGTTCCAGATGCTGAACGTCCTGATCGAAAGCGACCCCTTCCTGGGCCGTCTGCTGACCGGCCGCATCCAGAGCGGCAAGGCCGTCCCCGGCATGGCCATCCACGCCCTGGACCGTGACGGCAAGGAAATCGAGCGCGGCCGCATCACCAAGGTTCTGGCCTTCCGCGGCCTGAAGCGTCAGGCCCTGGACGAGGGTTCGGAAGCGGGCGACATCGTCGCCATCGCCGGCATGTCCAAGGCCACCGTGGCCGACACCCTGTGCGCCATGGAAGTCATGGACGCCCTGCCGGCCCAGCCGATCGATCCGCCGACCATCTCGATGACCGTCTCGGTCAACGACAGCCCCCTGGCCGGTCGCGAAGGCGACAAGGTTCAGTCGCGCGTCATCCGTGACCGCCTGCTGAAGGAAGCCGAAGCCAACGTCGCCATCCGCGTCACCACCACCGAAGGCGGCGACGCCTACGAAGTGGCCGGCCGCGGCGAACTGCAGCTGGGCGTCCTGATCGAGAACATGCGTCGCGAAGGCTTCGAGGTCTCGATCTCGCGTCCCCGCGTGGTCTTCCAGACCGGCCCGAACGGCGAGAAGATGGAACCGATCGAAGACGTCATGATCGACGTCGACGACGAGTTCTCGGGCATCGTCATCGAGAAGCTGTCGGCCCGTAAGGCTGAAATGACCGACATGGGCCCGTCGGGCGCCGGCAAGACCCGCATCCAGCTGAAATGCCCGTCGCGTTCGCTGATCGGCTATCAGGGCGAGTTCCTGACCGACACGCGCGGTTCAGGCGTGCTGAACCGCGTCTTCTCGCACTACGAGCCGCACAAGGGCGCCATCGAGGGCCGTCTGAAGGGCGTGCTGATCTCGAACTCGGACGGTGAAACCGCCGCCTTCGCCCTGTGGAACCTGGAAGACCGCGGCGTCATGTTCGTCGGCGCCGGCGAAAAGACCTATCAGGGCATGATCATCGGCGAGAACAGCCGTTGGGACGACCTGGACGTCAACCCGATCAAGGGCAAGCAGCTGACCAACGTCCGCGCCTCGGGCAAGGACGAGTCGGTTCGCCTGACCCCGCCACGCCAGATGTCGCTGGAACAGGCCATCGCCTACATCGAAGAGGACGAACTGGTCGAGGTGACGCCCAAGTCGATCCGTCTGCGCAAGGCCGTCCTGAACCCGTCCTTCCGTAAGAAGCGCGTCCGCCCCGAATAGGGCTGGCGACAACCGAAATGAAGAAGGCGGTCCGCAAGGGCCGCCTTTTTTGTTGGGGCATCTTTGCTTGGGCCTACCGCCCCTCGGGCTGCTTGAGGCCGCTAGCGCCCCCTCTCCCGATGGGAGAGGGCTTGAGCCACCAAGAGCGAAGCGATTGGCAAGGGCGAAAGGGTGAGGGTTCTCGGCCTGTGTCGGCCGCTGGCCGTATCGCAGAGCCACCGCATCGCTCCTTTCAGCCAGGAAAGACGCCCGCTTTCGCCGACGGAAAGGGTCGTCCCTCACCCTTTCGCTTGGCGGATCGCCTTCGGCTCTCCGAAGCTCAAGCCCTCTCCCATCGGGAGAGGGAAATCAGACGCCCTACTTCCTCAACCCCAGCAGGCCCAGCCAGCCGCCGCTGGTCAGCAGGGCCACGTCCAGCAGCGCCAGGGCCAGCGGGGTGCTGGTCGAGGCGGCGATGAACTTGGGTCGCCACGCCGGGCCGAACTTGCTCTTGTAGGCGCGCAGGCCCTGGAAGCCGTAAACCGCCCCGCCCTCCTCGAACACCAGGGCGCCGACGCGGGCGAAGACAGGGGCCAGACGCCGGTCCTCCAGACCCGACAGGGGCGCCATGCCCAGATCAAGGCGGCGGAAGCCCTCGGCCCGCGCCCACTGCGCCGTGCGGGTGAACAGATAGTCCATCACCCCGTGCGGCCCGTCCGGCGTATGGCGCATCAGATCGATCATGACCTCCTCGCCGCGCGCCCCGACCAGCATATTGGCGAAGGCGACGATCTGGCCGTCGTGACGCGCCACGGCGACGGGCGAGCGGTTCAGATAGTCGATGTCGAACCGCCCCAGCGAGAAGGCCTTCTCGGACCCGTTGTGATGGTCCAGCCAGGCGTCGGACACCGCCCTCAGTTCCGTCTCCAGCGACCGCGCGGCTCCGGCGGGCAGGACCTCGAAGGTCGTGCCTTCGCGTTCGGCCCGGTTCACGGCGGTGCGCAGGTTCTGCTTGCCCTTGCCCTCGGTCGAGAAGTGCTCGGCGTCGATCACCGCCGCCTCACCCACCTTGCGCACGGCCAGGCCCAGGGTCGCCAGATCCGCCAGCATCCCCTCGCCGACCGAATAGAAGACCGGCGCCCCGCCATAGCTGTCGGCCAGTTCGGCGAAGGCCCACAGCAGTTCCAGCCGCTCCGCCTTCAAGCCCGCCGCCTCGCCCATGGCGATCCAGCGCCGTCCCCGCACGCGATAAGCGATGAAGCTGCGCCCCGAGGGGCTGAACAGCAGGGCCTTGTCGCCCAGCAGGGCCAGATTGGCCTCCGGCGTCGCCGTATCAGCCTCGGCCAGGGCGGCGCGGGCGCGTTCGATGTCCGCCGCCCCTGCCGGGCCGTGACTACGGGCGCCCGGCGCCGTCAGCAGCGACCGCACCGCCACGATCAGGGTCAGGATCGCCAGCACCGCGCCGGCGCGCAGGAAGCCCGAGGCCTGTTTGTCCGTCAGGAAGGTCCACCACAGCTCGTCGGTATAGGCGGTGTCGCGATAGGCGAAAAAGCCCAGCCACAGCATGGCGACGACCGCCGCGGCCAGCATCAGCAGCCAGCCCGGCCGCAACGGCTCGCCCAGCCGCGAGCGCCGGTTGAAGGCCGCCCGACAGGGCAGCAGCAGGGCCGCCGCCAAGGTCAACTCGGCCGCCTCCTCCCAGTCCAGCCCCTTCAGCAGAGAAAAGACCGCCCCCAGCATCAGGCCGAACAGGGCGGCGTAATAGGCGCCGCGCCGACGCCGCCACAGACCCGCCGACACCAGCAGCAGCAGGAAGCCGGTCACGCTGGCCGCGAAATGCGACAGGTCGATCAGCAGGGGCGCCGTCACCTGGCCCAGGACCTGCAACCGTCCGCTGAAGGCCGGCGTCACCGCCGACAGCAGCATGACCGCGCCCAGGATGAAGGAAGCCACGGCGAAGATCTGCGGCGTCAGCTCATAGACCAGCCCGCCCAGACGCTGAACCAGCCGCCTTGCTCCGCCCTGCCGTTTCGTTGTCGTCATTCGTCCTCTCGGGGCCTGCGCCTCACATAAAGCAGGAATCGGCCGTTTGCGGCGCTGAAAAGGTCATTTCTAGGCGCATGAAACAATCTGAAATGCAGCGAGTTCACTATTTCGCGAGCGCCAGACTCGCTCAAACGGAGAGACCTCATGATCCGCAAGACCGCCCTGCTGACCGGCATCGCCGGCGCCTTCCTCTTCGCCGCCCCTGTGCTCGCACAAGACGCCACGACGCCGCAGACGCCCGAACCGGCTCCCGCTGAGGCGCCTGCGGCTCAACCCCAAAGCCTGACCCTGACGCCCGGCGCCACGGTCAAGAGCGCCGATGGTTCCGAGCTCGGCAAGCTGGTCGGCGCCCAGAACGGCGCCTCGGGTCAGGAACTGACCGTGCGCGGCGCTGACGGTTCCGTCCGTCCTGTGCCGGTGGCCGGCATCCGTCAGGACGGCGCCGACATCGTCGTCAACGCCAGCCTGTCGGACTTCCAGGCTGCAGCCCCGGTCGCCGGCGAAGCGCCTGCCGCCACGCCGCCTGTCGACGCCACGGACGCGCCCGCAGAGCCGACGGACTCCGCCGAGCCGGCCGAGCCGGCGGCGGCTGACGAACCCACCGCCTGATCTTCAGAGCCGGTATGAATAAAGGGGCGGCCCATCGGACCGCCCCTTTTGTCGTTGGGCCTTCGGTATATCCGATCAGCCCCGCTTCTTCACCAGTCCCAGCAGGAACAGCAGCAAAACGGCGCCGATGGTGGCGACGATGATGCCGACGATCCAGCTGCCCGAGGCGTCGATCCCCAGCAGGTTATTGGCCAAGAAGCCGCCGAGCAGGGCGCCGATGACGCCCACGATCAGATTGGTCAGCAGGCCATGGCTGCGCTTCATGATCTTTTCCGCCAACCATCCGGCGATGATGCCGATGATGATCCAGGCGATGAATCCAAAGCCGCTCATTCAGTCCCTCCCATGAAAAATGGCGTGATGCCTCGACCGTAATGCGCCGCGCCCGCCTGGGTTGCCTCCCAGGGTCAGAAGCTTCGCCGTTCGCGTCCGAGGGGAAATCGGCACGGCCTTTGCGGCGAACAGCCTGAGCCGTGCCGATCCGGTACAGCACAGACCGTCAGAGGGAGGGGCCGTTATGGCCACCGATATCGATCTTCACCTGGGTCGTCGCCTGCGTCGTCGTCGTCGTCTGCTGGGCCTGACCCAGCAGCAACTGGCCGTTCAGGTCGGGGTTCGCTTCCAGCAGGTTCAGAAATACGAGTGCGGCGCCAACCGCATCTCGGCGGCCCGCCTGTGGGAGCTGGCCGAGGCCCTGTCGACCCCGATCAGCTATTTCTACGACGGCCTCGAAGAAGCGCGTGAGCGTCCCGCCGCCGCAACCGAGATCCAAGCCTTCGCCCGAGACGAAGCCGCCTGACGTCATCTCGCCCTGGCCCCCTCGCCCCCTGAGGGCGGGCGGTGTATCTGCTCGGCATGACCGAGTTGGAAGCCTTCGCCGTCGAACTGTCGCAAGAAGCCGCGCGCACGGCCCTGCCCTATTTCCGTGGCGACAACGCCGAAGAGAACAAGGCCGGGCCCGGCGCCTTCGACCCCGTCACCGAGGCCGACCGCGCGTCCGAAGCGGCCATCCGCCGCCTGATCGCCGCCCGCTATCCGCATCACGGCGTGATCGGCGAAGAATACGGCGAGGACCGCCCGGACGCCGATCACGTCTGGGTCCTGGACCCCATCGACGGCACCCGCGCCTTCATCGCCGGCCTGCCGCTGTGGACCACCCTGATCGCTCTGCGCCATGAAGGCGCGCCGCTGATCGGCGCCATCGGCCAGCCCTATCTGGAGGAGATCTTCCTCGGCGGTCCCTCCGGCGCCCGCCTGCTGCGCGACGGCAGCGAAACGCCGCTCAAAACCCGCGCCTGCCCGCTCCTGTCGGACGCCCTGATCGCCACCACCGACCCTGACATCTTCGTCGGCGCCGACCGCGAGGCCTGGACCCGGCTGCGCGCCTCGGCCCGCCTCGCGCGTCTGGGCTGCGACGCCTACGCCTACGCCATGGTGGCGGCGGGCCGCATCGACCTGGTGGCCGAAACCGAACTGAAGGTCTGGGACTGGTCCGCCCTCCAGCCGGTCATCGAGGCGGCGGGCGGCCGCGTCACCGGCTGGACCGGCCAGACGCCGGACGGCGACGGCCGCATCCTGGCCGTCGGGGACGCCGCCCTGACGGATCAGGCCCTGGCTGTTCTGAACGCCTAGGCTGCGCCCTTGTCCGGCGCCGCCGTCGCCGCCTGGCCTTCGGCCGGAGCGACATAGCAGGCCAGGGCGTCGAATTCATCCAGGAAGACGCCGCGCAACGGGTCCGCCTCCATGATGACCTCGTGCAGCGAACCCGGCACCTCGACATAGCGGCCCCGACCCAGACGACGCGCCGCCCAGCGGTTGGTCTGTTTCCACACCTTGTCGTCGTCGGACGCCTGAACCACGCAGACCGGGATCTTGACCGCCTTCAGCGCGCGCGGCTTCAACGACCGCTCGCCCGCGTCCAGGGCGAAGGCCAGCCAGCCCCAGGTCGGGCCGCCGATGGCCAGGTGCGGGCAGGCGTAGAGCTGCTGACGCCACAGGTCGTAACGGTTGCGGTCCGAGGTCAGGGCGTCTTTCTCGAAGGTGTGGTCGAACGGGTCGTCGGGGTTGTCCAGCACATAGTCGCCCGCCTTGCCGTGACGCAGGTTCCAGCGCACCGCCAGCTTGACCGACCACATCGACCGCTTGCCGGTCTTGATGCGCAGCATGGGGCTGGACAACAGGGCGCCGGCGAACCGATCCTCGCCCGCTTCCAGCGACAGCAGGTTCAAGGCCCCGCCCATGGAGTGGCCGACCATGATCCAGGGCTTGGGCGCCCTAGCCTCATAGGCGTCCAGCAGACGGGCGTAGTCGTCCAGGAACTCCTCGACGGCGCGGGCATGGCCGCGCAGCCGGTCGGGCAGCAAGCGCGCCGACAGACCCTGGCCGCGCCAGTCGTGGGCCAGGACGCAGAAGCCCCGCGCCAGGAAGTTGCCGATGACCTCGAAGTACTTCTCGATCGGTTCGGTGCGGCCGGGGCTCAGCACCACCGTCCCGCGCGGCGTCTTGGCCACCATGGCCGACGGCGTCCACAGGGCCGCGCGCAGGCGAAGCCCGCCCGCGCCGCGGAACCAGTCGCCTTCTCCGCCGGGAGGCGAAGCGGCGCCGGGAACCCCCATCAGGGGCGCATGGGCGGCGAAGGCGGTGGCGCGGTTCACTCGGGCTTCCTGAACTTCAAGGTCATGCGATCGCTCTCGCCGATCGCGTCGTATTTGGTGCGATCGAACTCGGGATTGGCCGGCTGGCCCATGGGCGCCGTCAGGCGGATGGGCGCCAGGGTGTCGGCCCCGAAGGGATGGTCCTTGGTGTCCGCCGGGTTGGCGTTGATCTCGGACGCCTCGACGAAGACGAAACCGGCCTCGGCGGCCAGCTGCTTGACGAAGGCCTCCTGCACATAGCCGTTGGCCGCCGCCGGATCCTGATCCTCATCGGGTTGGAGCCGGTGCTGCTCGACGCCGAGCACGCCGCCGGGGCGCAGGGCGGCGAAGGCGTCGGAAAAGGCCTTCTCGGCGATGCCCGCCGCCATCCAGGCGTGGATGTAGCGCATGAACAGGACCAGATCGGCGGTTCCGACGGGGGCCACCGGCCCCGTCGTCGGCCCGAAGGCGGTGAACTGAACGGCGCCGTACAGCTTCTTGTCGGCCAGAACGCGGGCCTTCAGGGCGTTGTTGATCGCGACCTGGGCCGGTTCCGCCGCCGGCTCTTCGGCGAAGCCCGCCAGATAAAGCGTGCCGCCGCCCTTGTTCAGATAGGGCGCCAGAATCTCGACGTACCAGCCGCTGCCCGGCCAGAAGTCGACGACCGTCATCTTGGGTTGCAGACCAAAGAACCGCAGGGTCTCGACCGGATGGCGCCAGGCGTCGCGCCCCTTGTCAGCCGCCGAGCGCCACGGCCCGGCCACGGCCCATTCCAGCGATCCTTCCGGCGGACCCGCCGGAGCGGCGGGCGCCTGGGGCGCCGCCTTTTCTTCCTTCTTGCCGCAGGCGGCCAGGCCGGCGAAGGCGGCCATGCAGGCGCCCGCCAGAACCGCGCGTCGCGTCGAACGCTCAGCCATGCGCGCCTCCCTGGGTCAGGATCATCATGGTCCTGGGCTTAGGACGCTTCTCCACCAGGGTCAAAATCGCAAACCGCATCAGTTCG
The DNA here is from genome assembly GCF_013386595.1 of Brevundimonas sp. P7753. Classification (NCBI taxonomy): domain Bacteria; kingdom Pseudomonadati; phylum Pseudomonadota; class Alphaproteobacteria; order Caulobacterales; family Caulobacteraceae; genus Brevundimonas; species Brevundimonas sp. P7753. The sequence goes on from NZ_JACARP010000076.1 coordinate 9,229, forward strand.
CGGCCTCGGGCTTGCGGAAACGCAGGGTCATGCGGTCGCTCTCGCCGATGGCGTCAAAGGCGGCGCGCTCCTCCGCCGTCAGGGTGCGCCCGGCCCGTTCCGACGTGCGGGTCGGCGGCAGGGTCCAGACGCCGAACGGATGATCGCGGTCGTCCTTGGCGTTGGCGTTCAACTCGCTGCGCGCCTCCAGTTCGAACCCGGCGCGGCGCGCGGCGTGGATGACGTAGCTTTCCGGCACATAGCCGGTCGAGGCGACATCGGCGACGTTCAGCCCATCGACGCTGCGGTGCTGCTCGACCGCCAGGACGCCGCCCGGCTTCAGGGCCTTGAAGAAGGCCGCCAGATGCGGATCGGTGCGACCGTCGCGCGACCAGTTGTGGAAGGCGCGCGCCACCACCACCATGTCGGCGGTCCCGTCCACGACGCCCATGCCGTCGGTCGGCTTGCTGACGGGGACGTAGCGCCCGCCCGTGGCCGCGGCATAGGGCTCCAGGATGTTGCGCCACCAGCCGGCGCGGCCGGGCTCGATCTCGACCACGGTCAGGCCGGGCTGCAGCCCCCAGAAGGTCAGGGTCTCGAACGGATGGCGCTGGCCGTCGCGGGCGCGGTCGGCTTCGGGCCGTGCGGTCGAGGCGATGGCGGCCTGAAGCGCGGCGTCTTCCTCAAGCCTGGGCATTTCCATCGACAGCCCCTGACGGTGTTGCAGGGCCGGCGGTTCCGCCGGGGCGCTTTGCGCCCATGCCGGCGAAGAAAGGGCGGGCGAGGCGAGCGCAGCCGTCACAAGGGCGGCGAGGACGAGAGGTCGCATGGGGGCTCCGGTCGGTCCTGAAGGAAACAATCTGTAACCCTTACGGCGCTTCGCGGCCTCGGCAAGGCGCGGATTGGACCAAGCGACGATTTCGCGCGGCCCTTTTCCTTCGAGGCGCTCCGAGGTCGCCCCCTTGCGCCGAGAAAAAGGCCGCCTAACTCTTCATCCGAGAGCGCCGATCCCGGGCTCTCCAGACCTGACGGGGCCGATATCGGACCGCCGGGACTGAACCCCTCCGTCGTCCGGGGCCCCAATCGCCGGGCGGCTCAACCTTGCTGAACCTCAGAAGGATGACCCATGCGTACCTATGATTTCTCGCCGCTTTACCGTTCCGCCGTCGGCTTCGACCGTCTGGCCCGCCAGCTGGAAAGCGCCGCGCGCTCCAGCCAGGAAAACGGCTGGCCTCCCTATAATATCGAAACGACCGGCGAGAACGCCTATCGCATCGAAATCGCCGTCGCCGGCTTCTCGCCCGACGAGCTGAACATCGAGGCCAAGGAAAACTCGCTGACCGTCACCGGCAAGAAGGCCGCCAACGACGACGCCTCGGTCCAGAAGACCTATCTGCACCGTGGTCTGGCCGAGCGCGACTTCGAGCGTCGCTTCCAGCTGGCCGACTATGTGGTGGTCAAGGGCGCCGACCTGTCCAACGGTCTGCTGACCATCGACCTGCAACGCGAACTGCCCGAGGCGCTCAAGCCGCGCCGCATCGAGATCGCGACCGGCCAGGGCCTGATCGAAGGCAAGACCGACAAGGCGGATAAGGCCGCCTGAGCCGCAGCCTGCGCCTGAGAGACTGAGAAGGGGCGGCGTTCGCGTCGCCCCTTTTTCGTGCGCGCCCTTAAGCCGCCGCCGCCTTCAGATCCGCCGGGTCCAGCCCGCGCGCGCCGCCGGTCTGGGCCCCGGTAAAGTCGGCCTGTTTGACCTGAGCGCCGTGCATGACGGCGCGGCTGAGGTCCGCCCCCTTCAGCACCGCCCGCCGCAAATCGGCGCCCGACAGGTCGGCCCCGCGCAGGATAGCCCCCGACAGGTCGGCCGGCAGCAGCCGGTCCGCGCCCAGCATCAAGGGCCCCAACTGCGCCTCGCGCAGGTCCGAGCCGTTCAGCTTGGCCCGGCCCAGCCGCGCCCCGCGCAGGTCGGCCCGGCGCAGATTGGCCGAGCGCAGGTCCGCGCCCTCCAGCTGCGCCCCCTGAAGCTGAACCCCCTCCATGTCCAGGCCGTAGAAGACCGCCCCCTTGGCCGACAGGGCCGTCAGGTTCAGCCCGCGAATGGACTCCAGCGGGCGCAGATCGACCCCGTCGAACACCGAGGGCTGGCCCTCGGCGCCGCCCGTCTCGCACCATTGGGCGTGGTCGCGCAGCATCTCGGCGGCGGGCATGCGGCTGACGGATTCGCCCGCCGAACGATTGTCCGTCAGCGCGCCTTCCATATTGGCCCCGTCGGTGCGCCACATGGTGGCCTTGACCCCTACCAGGATGGCGTCGGTCAGGTCCGCGCCCGACAGATCAGCCCCCGAAAGGTCCGCGCCCGCCAGATCGGCGCCGGTGAAATTGGCCTGCTTCAGATTGGCCCGGACCAGCTTGCAGTCCTTCATGATGGCGTCAGTGAAGTCGGCGGCGATGGCCACCATGCCGGTCATGCGCGAGCGTTGCAGGTTGGCCCCGACCAGGCTGGCCCCCTGGGCCTGGGTGTCGCCCCGCTTCTGCGCCTCGATGACGCGAAAGCCCAGCTTGCCGTCCGCCGCCGCGATCGTGCCTTCGCGCAGGTCCGCCTCGAACAGGTCGGCGCCCGACAGGTCAGCCCCGCGCAGGCAGGCGCCGCGCAGATCGGCCCGGCGCAGGCTGGCCTCGGTCAGGTTGATGTCCTGCATGTCCGCGCCGAAGAAGTTGGCGTTGTCCAGCTTGGCCCCGGACAGGTCGCAGCCGTGCAAACGGGCGGCGGCGAAGTCGGCGTCGGCCAGGTTGCGGCCCCGCAGCGTCAGCCCCGACAGGTCCATCCAGGCGAAGACGGCGCGCGCCCCGCCGGGCCGCGCCTGCCACAGGCGGTCATGCTTGGCGCAGATAAGGTCGACCTCGGCTTGGGTCGGTTTCTTGCGGACAGGATCGGCGGCGTCGCTCATGCCGACAACATGGCTTACGCCCCATTAAGGAAGCTTTGCGGAAACAGGGATTTCCGACCAGGCTTACTCGGTCAGCAGGCCCTGTTCGCGCAGGGCCTCGGCCAGTTCGCCCTCATTGGTCCACAGCCGGGTGTAGCCCGCCTCGCCCAGCCGGTTCAGTTCGGTCGTCAGGTCGGCGCGCGGGGCGGCGACGAAGCGGCCGTCGAAGCCCTTCCCGTCCTCGCTGACGCGAACCATCGGCCGACCCGTCTCGACCCGGTGCAGGAAGCCCTCGCACAGGACGGCGGCGTCCTCGGCCAGCAGGCCGGTCTCGACGGTCAGGCCCGACTGGCGCAGACGCTCGGTGCCCCGGCCCGAGGCGAAGGGCGACGGATCGAGCGCGGCGATCACCACCCGCTCGACCCCGGCCTCGGCCAGGAAGTGGGCGCAGGACTTGCGCCCCGACGAGCGAGCGCCGCAGGGTTCCAGGGTGACATAGGCGGTCGCGCCCTTCACGGCCTCGCCGGCGGCAGGCACGGCCTGCTCCTCGGCGTGGGGGCGTCCGCCCGGCGCGGTGGCGGCTTCCGACAGCACGACCCCGTCCTTGACCAGGACGCAGCCGACCGCCGGATTGGGCCAGGTCTCGCCCATGCTGGCCAGCGCCAGATCAATGGCGCGGCGCATGTGGACGGCGTCGTCCTTGCTGGTCGAACTCATGCGCCGGGACTTGTCATCGGCGGCAGGGCTTGCGCCCGCGCCTGATCCAGATAGCGGGCGGCGACCGGCTTCAGGCCGGCGTCCAGATCGACCTCCAGCGGATTGCCCGTCGGGATCTCGACGCCGACGATCTGATCGTCCGGCACCGCGAAAAGCAGTTTGACGATGGCGCGCAAGCTATTGCCGTGGGCGGCGATCAGCACGTCCTCGCCGGCCTTCAGGCGCGGCGCGATCTCGGCGTCCCAATAGGGCTCAACCCGGTCCAGCGTGGTCTTCAGGCTCTCGGTGTCGGGGATGGCCTTGCCCTCGTAGCGAGGGTCAGAGCTGAAATCGAACTCGCCGCCCGGCGCCAGGGGCGGCGGCGGCACGTCATAGCTGCGGCGCCAGACCTTGACCTGATCCTCGCCGTGCTTGGCCGCCGTCTCGGCCTTGTCCAGGCCGGTCAGGCCGCCGTAGTGGCGCTCGTTCAGGCGCCAGTCCTCGATCACCGGCACGTCCTTCAGACCCGCCGCGTCCAGCGCCAGGGCGCCGGTGCGTTTGGCCCGCGTCAGGACCGAGGTGAACATGACGGCGGGCTTAAACCCGGCCTCGGCGATCAGCTCGCCGCCGCGCCGCGCCTGGGCCTCGCCCTCGGCGGTCAGGTCGACGTCGACCCAGCCGGTGAAGCGGTTTTCCAGGTTCCACTGGCTCTGGCCGTGGCGCAGCAGGATCAGGCGGGGCATGGGCGTCTCCGTATCGTCGTCCTTCGCGTAGGCCGTGGACGCGGGGGTGGTCAAGGTTTCACCGCCGCGAACGCCATGCAGCCCGACGCCTCGCCGCGCGTTCTTGGCCTCTCGGGGGACGCCCGCTATACCGCGACGCTAGGGGCGGGCGGTTCATTCTCTCGCCCATTGACGTTCAGGAAGACCCATGTTGAAGCCGCGCCAGGACATCCGCCCCAATACGGCGGCCTACGAAACCACCCCCCTGGTGAAGCCCACCGGCTTCCGCGAATACGACGCCCGCTGGATTCTGGAAAAAGAGATCAACCTTCTGGGCATTCAGGCGCTTGGCCTGGGCCTCGCCACCTATGTCCATGAGATCGGCGTCCGCCCCCGCATCGCCGTCGGCCACGACTTCCGCTCCTATTCCCTGTCGGTGAAACAGGCCCTGATCCTCGGCCTGCTCGAAGGCGGCATGGAGGTGGTCGACATCGGCCTGGCCTTGTCGCCGATGGCCTATTACGCCCAGTTCGCCCTGGACTGCCCCTGCGTGGCCATGGTCACGGCCAGCCACAATGAAAACGGCTGGACCGGCGTCAAGATGGGCGCCCAGGCGCCCCTGACCTTCGGCCCCGACGAGATCGGCCGCCTGAAAGAGATCGTCCTGAACGGCGAGGGCGTGGCCCGCCCCGGCGGCCGCGTCGAACGCGTCGAGGGCTTCCGCGAGCAATACATCAAGGACGTCGCGTCCAAGGTGAAGCTGACCCGTCCGCTCAAGGTCGTCGCCGCCTGCGGCAACGGCACCGCCGGCGCCTTCGCCCCCGAGGCCCTGCGTCTGATGGGCGCCGAGGTGATCGAGATGGACACCGAGCTCGACTGGACCTTCCCCAAGTATAATCCGAACCCGGAAGACCACGTCATGCTGGTCGCGATGGCGCAAAAGGTGAAGGAGACAGGCGCCGACCTGGCCCTGGGCTTCGACGGCGACGGCGACCGCTGCGGCGTGGTGGACGACACGGGCGAGGAGATCTTCGCCGACAAGATCGGCCTGATGCTGGCCCGCGACCTGTCTGCCCTGCACCCCAACGCCACATTCGTCGTCGATGTGAAGTCGACCGGCCTCTACAAGACCGACGAAGTGCTGAAGGCCAACGGCGCCACCACCGTCTACTGGAAGACCGGCCACTCCTACATCAAGCGCAAGACCGCCGAACTGGGCGCCCTGGCCGGGTTCGAGAAGTCGGGCCACTTCTTCCTCTCGGGCGACCTGGGCCACGGCTATGACGACGGCCTGGTCGCCGCCGGCGCCGTCCTGGCCATGCTGGACCGGAACCCTGGCAAGTCCCTGTCGGAGCTGAAATCCGCCCTGCCCGACGCCTGGACCTCGCTGACCATGTCGCCGCACTGCGACGACGAGCTGAAGTACGACGTCCTGGCCAGGATCGTGAAGGAATACGAGGATCTGGCGGCTTCCGGCGGCTCGATCCTCGGCCGCAAGATCGTCGAGGCCATCACCGTCAACGGCGTGCGCGTCCACCTCGAAGACGGCTCCTGGGTCCTGGTCCGCGCCTCGTCCAACAAGCCGGAACTGGTGGTGGTGGTCGAAAGCATGCGCTCCGCCGACGACATGCGCGACCTCTTCCACAAGGAGGTCAAACCCCGCCTCGCCGCCCATCCCGAGATCGGCGCCTTCAATCAGGAAATCTGAATCCCTTTGACGAAGGTTGCGGGCGCGGGCGAGGTGGGATGATGAACGACGCCTCCCCCCTGCCCGTGGTCATCATCGGCGGCGGCTTTTCCGGCGCCATGCTGGCTGCCCGCCTGGCCGAACGCGGACAGGCCTCTGTCCTGATCGAGCGCGGCGACATCATCGGCCTCGGCGTCGCCTATTCCACGCTGAACGACGCCCACCGCCTGAACGTCCGCGCCGGGCGGATGAGCGCCGTGGCCGACCGTCCCGACGACTTCATCGACTGGTTGGCGGCGCACTGTCCCCAGCAGGCGGACCCCGACGGCTTCGCCCCGCGTCGCCTCTACGGCCTCTATGTCCGCGACCGTCTGGACGCGGTTGAGGCGGCGCATCCTGGCCTGATCCGTCGCATCTGCGGCGCCGTCATCGCCGTCGATGGGCGGTCCGCCATCCTGTCCACGGGAGAGCGGATCGAGGGGCGCGCAGTGGTCCTGGCCACCGGCAACCCGGCGCCGCGCACCACCCCGGCCGGCGAAGACGGACGCATCATCGCCAATCCCTGGACGCCCGACGCCCTGACGCCGATCCAGCCTGACGACGACGTCCTGATCCTCGGTGCCGGCCTGACCATGGTCGACGTCCTGCTGACGCTGACCGCCCAGGGATGGCGCGGCTGGGCCACGGCGGTGTCGCGGCGCGGCCTTCTGCCC
>NZ_JACARP010000077.1:0-12020 GCF_013386595.1 Brevundimonas sp. P7753
CCCCTCGAGGGGGAGGGCTATCTTTGTCGGCGACGGAAACTGATCCGACCGGCGTTCTACTTCTCGACAGGGATGTTTTCGGGCTGAGGCCCGCGGAGACCATCGAGATGAACAAGACCCTTGGCGGGATCGCCGCCATCGCCATTCTGACCGTTTTCGGCGGCGTCGCCGTGGCGCAAACCGCAGCTCCGCAGCGGCCTGCGCGCGCCATGGCCCAGCCGGTTTCACAAGCTGACTTCGTCCAGCGCCGGGTGGAGCGTCTGCGAGCCGCCGACGCCGACCGCGACGGCACGGTCACGGCCGAGGAAATGCGCGCCGCCGGTCAGGCCAAGCGGGCCGAGCGCCGCGCCGCCATGTTCGACCGTCTGGACGCGAACAAGGACGGCGCCATCAGCCGGGCCGAGTTCGAGGCGCCGCGCGCCGACGGCCAGCGTGGACCGCGCGCCGAACATGCCGGTCGCGGTCATCGCGGCGGGATGCATCGCGGCGCCCAGCGCATGGATCGCAACGGCGAGGGCCGCTTCCCCGTCGTCATCGCCGAGGCTGAGCAGAAGGCGACGGAGGCCTTCGCGCGGCTCGATGCGAACCGCGACGGCACGCTGACCGGCGAAGAGCGTCGCGCAGGGATGCAGGCGCGTCGCGCCGAGATGCGCGAGAAGCGTCAGGAGCGGCGCGAGCAGCGTGTAGCGCCGGCGGCGTCGCCTTCGACGCCCGCTTCGGAGTAAGGAAGATGTCGGGGAAGGCGGTGCAGCCGTCGGCCCGTTTCGTGAACGGCGAAAGAGGCTGGATTGGCGAAGACCGCCGACCCCGACGAGGAACTGGTGCGGCGCGTGGGTCAGGGCGACCCCGCGGCGATCCAGGCCATGGTCGCCAGGAAGCTGCCGCGCATGCTGATGCTGGCGCAGCGGATGCTGGGCGATGCGACGGAGGCTGAGGACGTGGCCCAGGAGGCGATGCTGAGAGCCTGGCGACAGGCGCCGCGCTGGGCGCCGGGTCAGGCCAAGTTCGACACCTGGCTGCACCGGGTGGGGCTGAACCTCTGCTACGACCGGCTGCGGCGTCGGCGCGAGATCGCGACGGATACGCCGCCGGATCGGCCCGACGACGGGCCGGCGCCGGACAGCGGTCTGCTGGCGCAGGAGACCGGCGCGCGGGTCGAGGCGGCCCTGGCGAAGCTGCCGGAACGGCAGCGCGAGGCCATCGTCCTGTGTCACTATCAGGAACTGGGAAATATCGAGGCGGCGGGGCTGATGAACGTCAGCGTCGAGGCCCTGGAGAGCCTGCTGTCGCGTGGACGGCGGGCGTTGCGGACGGCGCTGGCCGATATGGCGCCCCATGCAGTGAGTAGAGCGAATGGGTAAGGCGGGGGCTGGAACCATGACGATGACGTACGAGCGGTTTGAATATCTGACCGACGCCTATGGCGGCGACCTGCGACGCTGGCCCGAGGCCGAGCGCGAGGCGGCGCGGCGGTTGCGGGATCTTGATCCGCGCGCGGCGGTCCTGCTGCGCGAGGCCGACGGGCTGGACGCCCTGCTGGACGTCGCGCCGCGACCGGCGCCGTCGCATGTCTTGCGCGAACAGGTGATCGCCAGCGCGGCGGGGGCCGGCCTGCGGGCGCGTCGGCGCGGTCCTGGGCCTCTGGCCTGGTTGTCGGGCGCCGGTTGGGCGGCGGCGGCCTGCGCCGGGGTGGTGTTCGGGGTTAATCTGACCAGCCATCTGACCGCCGACGTTCAGGCGGATGCAGTGCTCTATCAGGCCAGTCTGACCAGTGCGGACGACACGGAGGTTCTGGGCGGATGACGTCGCGCAGTTTGAAGATCGCCCTGGCCGTTTCGGTCGCCCTGAACGTCTTTGCGGCGGCGGCTGTCGGCGCCGTCTGGGTGGCGCGCGACAAGATCGAGCACCGCGTGGCCGAGGCGCACAAGCCGGGACGCCGAGAGCCGGTCTGGGACGTCATCGAGCGGATGGACCCGGCGGTGCGCGATCAGGTCAAGACGCAGTTGCGGGCCGCCGCCATGCAGGCGCGGCCCGACTTTGACGAGGCGCGGGCGGCGCGGCGCGAGGCCATCGCCCTGACCGGGGCCGAGAGCTTTGATCCGGTGGCGGTCGCGGCCCTGCTGGAACGCTCGCGGGCGTCCGAGGCGCGCGGCCGCTCGCGGCTAGAGACCGGGGCGGTCGAGACCTTGAGACAGCTGAGCCCCGCCGACCGCAAGGCCTTGGCGCCCATCCTGTCGCGTCACAAGCCGAGGCGGGACGCCCGCAAACCCGATAAGGCCGAGAAGGCGGCGGTGCCTGTGGCGGCGGCTGAGGCTCGTCCCTGAAATCCGCGCGGCATCCCTGAAAGTTGTCGGTCGATCCGGCCTGGGACCAGGCGGGATCGGGCTGTTGAAGGCTGGACCCCATGAACGTCGGGAACGCTGCATGAGGAATTCATACCCTCCTGCCAGCCCGTGCTTAGATTAATCGCCCGCCAGAACCCAGGTTTGTCCATTGGTCGGGTCAAACACGAATTTGAACCGGCGCATTGTGGGGAGGCCCACATTGGCCGTTCCGCCCTCGATAAATCGCAGTGTCGGTCGATCCACGATCACGCCCCCGACCCGTACCGGACCATCGGCCGCGGCTTCGTAGACCGGCTGGGTTCCGGCTGCAGATCTCGCGGTACCAATGCGCTTCGGTTCGCCTTTGAGTTTGATCTGACTGGCGAGGGACAGGGGGAGAAGAAAGGCGCTGTCGTTGCCCGTGTCCAGGGTCGCTTCGACCGAGGCGCCAGGGAGTTCGAGCCTGACGACGGGAAGTTGTTCGTCAACCGAATACGGCTCGCCCGGGCCTTGCGGATGAAGGGGAGTTCCCGGTTCGATTATCCTCAGTTGTCCCCTGGCCAGGTCCATCTCGACGAGCTTTCCAGGAAAGCTGTTTGGCCCAAAGATGCCGACCTCATCCTCCTCGTCATACTCGAAGACAGTGGCAGGTGCTTCGCTGATCGCGTATCCGCTCAGCGTCACGCCGGCGAGGCTGGTCGTGTATCCAGGCACGGGCAAACCCGTGCTCCCGTCAACGGATTGGGAAGGGCCGACATTCGGTAGGCCAAGGTCGTCGGCGTAAGACTTGTAAAGCAGATTGCCGTTCGTGCCCGTGTCGAAGACGACAGGAGACGGGTGCCCGCCGTTGATGCGCATCATGAGAAGCGCCCGACCGTCGGAAACATATAGCGGGATGAGGGCAGGCGCAGGCGACGTCGGGCTGACTTGCGCCGATGCGAGGCCCCCCGATAGGCTGGCGCCGACCAGACAGGACACCATTATGGCTCGCTTGAAAGAAAACCCGATCACGTTTTTCTCCATACAGTTTTATAGTACGATTAGTACTATCGTTACCGATCGGGTCAAATGAACATTCTGCAAGGATGTTTGACGGAGCTCGAAGGGGCGATCCTTTCTGAAATCCATCACCGCGGCGCTTCAACGGCGTTCAAGGTGCGCAAGGCGTTTCAGGCCTCAATGTCCCTTGAGTGGAGAGGCAGCGCGGGGGCCGTCTATCCGGCAATTCACAGGCTCACGGCTCGAGGCGTGATCGACGCCGCCGAGACAGGCTCCGGCAGGCGAACCAATTTGCTTTCGCTTACGCCCCAGGGGGTGGCGATGCTTGAAGACTGGATTTGCGACGCCAGCCGTGCGGCGAGCGTGGGTCTTGATCCGTTTCGGCTTCGCGCCGGGATGTGGGCGCAGCTTCCGGCAAAACGAAGGAACGAGGGTTTGACGGCTTTACGACGCGTGGTGGAAGCTGAAGTCGTCGCCATGCAGCAATACTTGCTGACACTTGATCCCGTCGAGAGGCCGCGCATCGAGCTGGCCATCGGCCTCCAGATCAGTCGGCTGGCTTGGCTGGATCAGCAAACGTCCCGCCAAGCCTGAGTTGCGCCGATTTCCGGAAACGGAAACCTGGTTCTGTCGTAAGCCTGCGTTCACGCCGCCTGCGACTGAACCCGTTGCGGCGGGGCGCCGGCGGGGGCCATGGCGCCTTCGGGGGCGCGCAGGGGCAGGTCGAACCAGACGGTGGTGCCGTGGCCGGGTTCGCTTTCGATGGTCATCTGGCCGCGGTGCAGTTCGATCAGCGACTTGGTCAGGGCCAGGCCCAGGCCGGTGCCCTGGGTGGTCTTGGAGTGCTGGCCCTCGACCTGTTCGAAGGGCTGGGCCAGGCGGTCCAGGTCGGCGGCGTTGATGCCGATGCCGGTGTCGGTGACGGAGACGCGGACATGGTCGGCGTCCTGAGCGGCGACGGTGACGGTGACGGCGCCGCCCTCGGGCGTGAACTTCACCGCATTGGAGATGAGGTTCAGCATGACCTGTTTCAGGCCGCGATGGTCGGCCTCGACTTGAACGGCGTCGGGGGCGACGAGGCCGAGGGTCAGGCCGGACTCCATCGCCTTGCCGCGCATCAGTCGGATGGCGTCGTTGCACAGGCTGTTCAGCGAGACGGTCTCATAGTGCAGGGTCAGCTTGCCGGCCTCGATCTTGGCCATGTCGAGAATGTCGTTGATCAGGCTGAGCAGGTGCTGGCCTGACTGGTGGATGTCGGCGGCGTAGCCCTTGTAGCGGCGGTCGCCGAGGGGGCCGAACATCTCGCCGGCCATGATCTCGGAGAAGCCGTTGATGGCGTTCAGCGGGGTGCGCAGCTCGTGGCTCATATTGGCCAGGAACTCGGACTTGGTCTGGTTGGCGGCCTCGGCGCGGGTCATGGCGACCTCGTACTTGCGGGCCAGCAGCGAAAGCTTGGCTTCGCGATCTTCCAGGGCCGCCACCATGCCGCGCAGTTCGTCGGCGGCGCGGCGGCGCTCGGCCTCCTGGCGGCGGATGACGGTGATGTCGGCGGCGATGACCACGGTGCCGCCGTCGCCGGTGAAGCGTTCGGCCATCTGCAGCCAGCGGCCGTCCTTCAGCTCGACCTCGCGCACGCCGGCGCGCCCGCTGGCGGAAGGGTGTTCGGCCTTTATGGCCTGGGCGGCGATCTGGTTGAGGGCGTCCTTCTGAGCGCCGCGCACGACCACGCCGGGGGGGAAGGCGAAGGCGTCCTGGAAGGCCTGGTTCCACAGGATCAGCCGGCCCTGGCGGTCGAACAGGACGAAGGCGTCGGAAACGCTTTCGATGCCGTCGCGCAGACGGTTCTCGGCGGCCTGGGCCTGGGCCTTGGAGCGGCGGGCCTCGGTGATGTCGAGGGCTACGCCCAGCAGGCTGGTGAAGCCGGCGTCGCGGCGCGGCTGGCGCGACTGGCCGCGGGCGTCGATCCAGCGGATGCCGCCGCCCTTCAGCGGGACGGGGAAGGTGACGTCGAAGACGCCGTCGGCGGCGGCGCGGTCGAGGGCGTCGACCAGGGTTTCGCGGTAGCGGGGGTGGACCTTTTCGATCAGGGCCTGGGTGGTCAGGGCCTGGCCGGGTTCGACCTCCAGCATGGCGGCCATGTAGTCGGACAGGACGACCTGGCCGCGCGCCAGATCCCATTCCCAGACGCCGCAGCGGGCGGCCTCGACCGCGACGCGGAAGCGGCGCTCGGTGTCGGCCCACTGGCGACCGGCGCGGGTCTGGCGCCAGTTCTGAACGGCCAGGACCGCCAGCATCAGCAGGACCAGCAGCAGGGGGAGGGCCAGCATCCAGGCGTCGTCCAGCCAGGCGGACAGGCCGCCGGATGCGGGCATGGAGGCCACGACGGCCTGATCGGCGGCGCCGACGGGGGCCGAGGCGGTCAGGCGCAACTGGCCGTCGGCGTCCTTGACCGCACGTCCGGCGGCGGCGGGCGCCTGACCGGCGGGCAGGAGGCTGAGACTGGCGCCGCCCAGCTCGGTCTTGAGCGGCGGCAGGGGCGTGCGGGCGATGACGGCGCGTCCGTCCTTGAGCGGGCGGCGGATCAGCAGGGCGTCGTCGTGCAGGGCGTAGGCGGCGGAGCGGGCCGAGGCGGCGTCGGTCTTGCCGCCGACGGCGGCCAAGACCTGACCGGCGGCGTCGGTGACGACGAAGCCGGCGTCGGGGGCGACGACGCGGGCGCGGTCGAGGGCCTCGACGGCCTGGGTCGGCTGTTCCGCCAGGTCGCGGGCGACGAGATCAAGGGCGCGGTCGGTCAGGGCGAGGCGGGCGGCGATCTGGCCGGCGGCGCGCTGGGCCTCCAGCGCCAGGGCCTCGACCCGGACGGCTTCAGCCTCGCGCTGGGGCCGGGTGTCGTCGCGGATGACCAGCAGGGCGTAGGCGGTGATGAGCAGGGCGACGGCGAGCAGCAGGGCGCGCACCCACGGCATGTGGCCGCGCGTGGTCTGGTCCGTGGCCCGACGGCCCGGCTGATAGCTGCGGCGCTCCTTGCCCTGCAAGCCGACCCTCTCATCCTGAAACAGCAGGCGGGAATCTAGGCTGCGTCGCGGATTCCTGTCGAGGCCCGGCGTGGCAGGCTTTTCACCTTAGAGGCGAACAGGTGCAGGAAAGACTCAGGCGGCCTCGTCCGCGGCGGGGGTCGGCATACGCGCGGCGTCGCCGGGCGCGGCCAGGACGTCGGTGATCTGACGCAGGATGTCGCGGGCGCGACGGGCCAGGTGCAGGCTTTCCGGCGGGGCGTCGTCAGGGGATTCCGAGACGGTCTCGACCAGTTCGCGAGCCAGATCCATCAGATCGGGCGCGGCGGCGATCAGGCGCGACTGGAACTCGATGCGCTCGGGATCGCGGTCGTATTCGGCGCCGGGCACGCGCCAGCCGCCCCAGTCGGCCTTGTCGGTGACGACCACCGGATAGGAGCCGGGGAAGGGGTGGTGGGCGCAGTCGGCCGGTTCCTGCCACTTGTTGCGGGCGCGCAGCACGCGCCAGTCGCCCAGGACGGTGGCGGCGGCGTCCTCGGTCGGCAGTTGCAGTTCGGCGGCCTGGAACTCGCGGCCCAGGCCGACCTCGTAGGTGATGCGGACGGGTTCGTCGAAGCCCTTGGCCCAGACGGGCAGGACCTTTTCGATCTGAGCCCAGGCGCCCACGCTCTCGACCCAGACCTTCTGGCCCTTCTGGAACTGTGCGCGCGCCATGCTGAAATCTCCCCTGCGAGGGGGCAGCATGGCGCGCCAGCCGTTATCGTCCGGTTCCGCGTCGTGGTTAGCGCGCGGTAAAGGTCGGGATCAGGAGGAGCGGGAAATCTCTTCCAGCGCCTCGCCGGCGTACTTCTCCTTGACCCGCGTCGACAGGTCGCCCAGCGAGACCACCCCGACCAGACGCCCGTCCTTGTCGACCACCGGCAGGCGGCGGATGCGGCGCGAACTCATCAGGTCGAGCGCGACCTTCAGATCGTCGTCGGCGCGCACGACCAGGGCGTCGCGGCTGAGGAATTCGACCACGCGCGCGGTCGGCGCGGCGCCCGTCGCCACGGCGCGCACGGTGATGTCGCGGTCGGTGACGGCGCCGACCAGGTTTTCGCCGTCCGCCACAGGGATGAAGCCGAAATCGCCCGCCGCCATGCGGGCGGCGACTTCCTGAATCGTGTCGTTGGGACGGGCCACCTGCACGTCCTTGCTCATCACGTCGCGGATCTTCATGGGTCTCTCCAACCAGTTCAGGCTTGGCCTTGGGAACCCCTCGGGACGGCGACGGTTCCGGGCGGCGCGGCAGGAGGCTCGCCATCGCGACGCTTCGCCCCCACAATGGGGTTCAAACTCAATCGGGTGAGCGATGGCCGAGGCGACGACGGGACTGGATCTGGGCCATGTGGCGGCTCTGCTGGCGGCGGGGGTCGTGGCGGTGCCGGTCTTTCGCAAGCTCGGGCTGGGCTCGGTGCTGGGCTATCTGGCGGCGGGCGCGGCCATCGGGCCGTTCGGCTTGGCCCTGTTCGCCGAGCCGGAGACCATCCTGCACGTCGCCGAGTTCGGCGTGGTCATCTTCCTGTTCATCATCGGTCTGGAGATGCGGCCGAAGCGCCTGTGGGGGATGAGGAACGAGATCTTCGGTCTGGGCGCTGCCCAGGTCGGGCTGGCGGGTCTGGCGCTGACGCTGACGGCCATGGCGGCGGGGGTGTCGGCGCCGGTGGCCTTCGTCGGGGCCATGGGCTTCGTCATGTCCTCGACCGCCGTCATCGTGCAGATGCTGGAAGAACGCGGCGACCTGCCGACGCCGCAGGGGCAGAGGGCGGTTTCGATCCTGCTGTTCGAGGACCTGGCTATCGTGCCGTTGCTGGCCATTGTCGCGGTGCTGGCCGTGGCGGTGGGGACGGCCAGCGAGAGCGCCGCGCCGCTGTGGCAGACCATCGGCCTGGCGGTCGCGGCGGTGGCCGGGGTGTTGGTCGCCGGGCGCTATGCGATCAATCCGGTGTTCCGCTTCCTGGCCCGCAACGGCGGACGCGAGGTGATGACGGCGGCGGCGCTTCTGGTCGTGGCGGGCGCCGCCTGGATCATGAACGAGGTCGGCCTGTCGATGGCCATGGGCGCCTTCCTGGCCGGGGTGCTGCTGTCGGACTCGACCTTCCGGCATCAGCTGGAAGCCGATGTCGAGCCGTTCCGCGCCATCCTGCTGGGGCTGTTCTTCCTGTCGGTTGGCATGGCGCTGGACATCGGGGTGGTGATTTCCGACTGGCGCATCGTCGTGGCGGGCCTGCTGGCCTTCATGCTGGTCAAGGCCCTGGTCATCTATGTCGTGGCGCGGTTGTTCAAGGCGCGGCATCACGAGGCCATCGAGCGGGCGGCCCTGTTCGCGCAGGGCGGCGAGTTCGCCTTTGTCCTCTATGGCGCGGCGGCGGCGGGCGGGGTGATCGACGCCCAGGCCAGCGCGGCCCTGACGGCCATCGTCATCCTGTCCATGGCCCTGACGCCGCTGACCACCCTGGCGATGAAGCGCTGGCTGCCCAAGGAGGCGGGTTTGTCGCCCGAGGACGCCGAGGGCGTGGATTCGGCGGAGGGCCTGCGCGGACAGGTGCTGATCATCGGCTTCGGCCGCTTCGCCCAGGTGGTGTCGCAGCCGCTGTTGGCGCGCGATGTGGATGTGTCGATCATCGAGAACGACGTGGAGATGATCCAGGCGGCGGGGAATTTCGGCTTCAAGGTCTATTACGGCGACGGCACGCGTCTGGACACGCTGCGGGCATCGGGCGCGGGCAAGGCCGAGGCGGTGCTGGTCTGCGTCGACAAGCCGGAAGTCGCCGACCGCATCGTGCAACTGGTCAAGTCGGAGTTTCCGGGCGTGAAGCTGTTCGTGCGCGCCTTTGACCGGGGGCATTCGCTGCGCCTGATCGAGGCGGGTGTGGATTACCACATCCGCGAGACGTTCGAATCCGCGCTGAAGTTCGGCGAAGCGGTGCTGGTCGATCTGGGCGTGTCCGAGGACGAGGCGGCGGATACGGTGGCCGAGGTGCGCCGTCGCGACGCCGCGCGTCTGGACCTGCAGGTTACGGGCGGGCTGACCGCCGGGCGGGCGCTGATGCGCGGCAACGCCGTGACGCCGCAGCCTGAGCCCTACATCAAGCCGGCGCGCGAGGGCCGCCTGATCAACGAGAACGAGGCCCCGCCCGAGGCGGTGATCGAGCACGAGGCGCAGGATTAGGCATGCCGAACGTCGACCTGGCCAAGCGGGCCTATGACCACGGCTGGCGGCTGGACCCCATCGTCCGCAGCCTGCTGGACACCGACTTCTACAAGCTGCTGATGTTGCAGCTGATCTGGCGCAGGTATCGCGACGTCCCGGTGACGTTTTCGGTCATCAACCGCACGACCAGCGTGCGGCTGGCCGAGGAGGTGGACGAGGCGGAGCTGCGGGCGCAGCTGGATCACGCAAGGACGCTGCGGTTCACCAACCGCGAGCTGATCTGGCTGGGCGGCAACACCTTCTACGGGGTGAAGTCGATCTTCAGCCCCGACTTCCTGGCCTGGCTGGCGGACTATCGCCTGCCCGACTACGACCTGTCGCGCGGGGCGGACGGGCAGTTCCGGCTGGAGTTTTCCGGCCCCTGGGCCGAGGTGACGCTGTGGGAGATCCCGGCCCTGGCCATCCTCAACGAGCTGCGCAGCCGACGCGCGCTGCGGCGGTTGGGGCGGTTCGAACTGGATGTGCTGTATGCCCGCGCCAAGACCAAGCTGTGGGGCAAGGTCGAGCGGCTGAGGCGGTTGGAGCCGCTGTCGATCTCGGACTTCGGCACGCGGCGCAGGCACGGCTTCCTGTGGCAGGGCTGGTGCGTCGAGGCGCTGAAGGAGGGGCTGGGGAGCGCCTTCATCGGCACGTCGAACGTCCTGTTGGCCATGAACAATGATCTGGAGGCGGTCGGCACCAATGGGCACGAGCTGCCCATGGTGCTGGCGGCGCTGGCGGGGGACGACGATGCGGCGCTGCGCGCTGCGCCCTATCAGGTGCTGGAGGACTGGCGTGCGACCTATGACGGCAATCTGCTGGTGGCCCTGCCGGACGCGTTCGGCACGCGGGCCTTTCTGGCCGATGCGCCGGACTGGCTGGCCGACTGGAAGGGGTTCCGGCCCGATTCCGCCCCGCCGATCGAAGGCGGGGAGGAGATCATGGCCTGGTGGAAGGCGCAGGGGCGCGATCCGCGTGAGCGGCTGCTGGTCTTCGCCGACGGCATGGACGTGGATACGATTGAGGCGACCCACGCCCACTTCAAGGGGCGAGTGCGGACCAGCTTTGGCTGGGGCACCAATCTGACCAACGATTTCCGCGACTGCGCGCCCGCGCCCATGCCGGAGCTGACGCCCATCTCCCTGGTCTGCAAGGTGACGCGGGCGGGCGGGCGTTCGGCGGTCAAGCTGTCGGACAATGTCGAGAAGGCCACCGGCGACCGGGGCGAGATCGAGCGCTATCTGCGGGTTTTCGGCGAGGCGGGGCGAGGGCGGCAGGCGGTCACGGTCTGAGACGGAACCGCGAGGTTTTCTAAGGCATTTCGCCTGAGGCGGCGGTCGGCGTCGTCTCACCCAGCGGGATGCGTCATGACCACCTACAACGTCGGCTATATCGTCGGCAGCCTGGCCAAGGCGTCGATCAACCGCAAACTGGCCAAGGCCCTGATCAAGGTCGCGCCCGAGAAGCTGAAATTCCACGAGATTTCGTTCGCGGACCTGCCCCTCTATTCCTACGACTATGACGCCGACTATCCGGCCATGGCCAATGACTTCAAGGCGGCGATCAAGGGCTCGGACGCCATCCTGATCGTCACGCCGGAGTATAATCGCTCGATCCCCGGCGGGCTGAAGAACGCCATCGACTGGGCCAGCCGCCCCTATGGAACCAACAGCTTCGCGAACAAGCCGACGGCGGTGATCGGCGCCTCGCCGGGCGCCATCGGCACGGCGGTGGGGCAGCAGGTGCTGCGGCCGATCCTGGGCTTCCTGCAGGCGCCCCAGATGAACGCCGTCGAGGCCTATATCCAGTTCAAGAAGGACCTGATCGACGACGAGGGCCATGTCAGCGTCCCTGAGACCGAGCAGTTCCTGCGCGACTATATGGAGGCCTTCCACCAGTTCATGGCGCGGGTGTTGACGGTCCTGCCGCGAGACGCGTGAGGGCGGTCAGTCCAGCGCCCAGACGCGCGAGCGCTTGACCTCCTGGTCCTCCAGTTCGCGCGTCGTCGGCACCGTGTATTCGGCCAGCAGGATCAGGCCGGACTTGGGGAAGTAGGTGCGGCCGGGGTCGCCGACGATGACGCGGGTTCCGTTCGCTTGCGCCTGTTTCAGCCAGGCCAGGACCGCGTCGGCCATGGGCTTTTCATAGAAGACGTCGCCGGCGCAGATCAGGTCGGCGGGCGGGGGCGGCGCGTCAAGCAGATTGGCGTCGGTGAAGGCGATCTCGACGCCGTTGGAACGGGCGTTGGCGGCCACGGCGGCGGCGCAGAAGGGGTCGATGTCGGCAGCCAGGACGGAGGCCGCGCCCGCCTTCATCGCCGCGATGCCGACGAGGCCCGAGCCGGTCGCCAGGTCGATGATGCGCTGGCCCGCGACTTCGGCGGGGTGATCCAGCAGCCAGCGCGCCAGGGCCTGACCACCGGCCCAGGCGAAGGCCCAGAAGGGCGGCGGC
>NZ_JACARP010000078.1:0-4754 GCF_013386595.1 Brevundimonas sp. P7753
GCGCAGCGCCGGCCGGGTGGGGAGGGCTTCAGGACATGGCGATCATCGCCAAGGCCCGCGCCATGCGAAAGGCGCTGACGCCGCCGGAAGCGCGCCTGTGGGTGCAACTGAAGCTGCTTCGCGCCCAGGGATTTCATTTTCGGCGGCAGTCGCCGTTTCGCGGCTATATCCTCGACTTCGTCTGTTTTGATCGGCGGCTGGTCGTCGAGGTGGACGGCGTCACGCATACGGTTGAGGCGCAGGCGGCGAAGGACAAGGTGAGGGACGCCGTGCTGGCGAGAGAAGGGTTCACGACGCTGAGGTTCGACAACGCCGCCGTTCGTGACGAACTGGACGGCGTGATGACGGCTGTTCTGGTGCATCTGGAAGCCCTCCCCACCCGGTCGCTGCGCGACCACCCTCCCCATGAAGGGGAGGGAGAGAAGTGAAACTGCCCTCGCTTTTCAGGCGGACGCCGTTTCGGCTGACGCTGCTGTTTCTGGCGCTGTTCGTGGCGACGGCCAGCGCGGTGCTGGCCTATGTTTATGTCGCCTCGGCGTCGGAGGCGCGGGCGCGGGCAGAGGCGGGGGTGCGGGCCGAGGTGGAGGCCCTGACGGCGGTTTACCGGACGCGGGGCGTCGACGCCCTGAACCAGGCGCTGGTGGATCGGACGCTGCGGGGCGGGTCCTATCTCTATCTGCTGATGGACAAGGATCGGAAGACGATCACCGGCAATATCTCGACCTCGCCGCTGGAGCCGGGGGCGGCGGTGCAGGGCGGGCGCTGGGACGATTTCCGCCTGACCGACACCGACGAGGCCGGCAAGGTCCGCAAGCGTCAGGCCATCGGGGTCGAGATGCCGCTGGCGGGCGGCGAGCAGTTGTTCGTCGGCGAGGACATCGGCGACATCGAGGCCTATCTGGCGCGCCTGACCCAGGCCCTGTGGGGGGCCATGATCATGGTCCTGATCCTCGGCATCGGCGGCGGTCTGGTGATCAGCCGCCGCGTCGAGAAGTCGATGAGCGGGCTCAACCGCGTGGTCATGGCGGTGCAGGAGGGCGACCTGAAGGTGCGGGCACCCGTCACCCATTCGGGCGACGAGCTGGACGAACTGGGCCAGGGGCTGAACACCATGCTGGACCGGCTGGAGGCCTCGATGGCCTCGATCCGCCATGCAGGGGACGCCATCGCCCACGACCTGCGCTCGCCGCTGACGCGGATGCGGGCCAAGCTGGAGGTGGCGCTGATGGACGCCGACGCCGGCAAGGTGTCGGGGGTCGAGGCTCTTGGCGTTGCGCTGGACGAGGCGGATCTGTTGCTCAAGACCTTCAACACGGTTCTGGCCATCGCGCGGCTGCAGGCGGGCGGGGCGCCCGATCCCAAGGTGTTCGATGCCGCCGAACTGGCCACCGACATGGCCGAGCTGTACGAGCCCTCGGGCGAGGACAAGGGGCTGGAGTTCTCGTCCGAGATCGAGAAGGGGCTGATGATCGAGGGCAATCAGCCCTTCCTGGCCCAGGCCCTGGCCAACATCATCGACAACGCCATCAAATACACGCCGTCGGGCGGGGCGGTGAAGTTCCGGGCGCGACGGCGGTCGTCGGGCGAGATCGAGTTTTCCGTCACCGACACCGGGCCGGGCGTGCCGGACGAGGACCGCGAGCGCGTGCTGCAACGCTTCGTCCGGCTGGACAACAGCCGCACCGAGGCGGGCTCGGGGCTGGGCCTGTCGCTGGTGACGGCGGTGGCCGAGGCCCACGGCGGACGGGTGCAGCTGGATGAGGGGCCGGGGGCCTATGGCGGGCAGGGACCGGGTCTGCGGGTGGCCCTGGTCCTGCCCCCAGCCAGTGGGGCGGCGACCTGATGAGCGACAAGCTGGGTCTCAGGCTGAAGCCGTGCGGGCCGGTGCGCCACGCCGAGGCGGCGGGACGCATCCACGAACGGCTGGTCGCGGCGGCGGAGGCGCACGGCTGGCGCGCGACGCTGGACGGGGCCTGGGGCGCGCTGGAGCCGGTGTTCGCGGCCTCGCCCTATCTGGGCGGCCTGGCGCGGCGCTGGCCCGAGCGGCTGCGGCAGATCCTGGAGACGGCGCCGGAGACGCGGCTGGCTGAAATTCTGACGGCGACCGAGGCGATCGACGGCCCGGCGGACGAGGCCAAGGCGCCGCTGCGCTGGCTGAAGGCGGAACTGCATCTGTTGACGGCCCTGGCTGATCTCGGCGGGGTCTGGGATCTGGATGCGGTGACGGGGGCGCTGTCGCGGTTCGCCGACGCCACGGCCCAGGCGGCGCTGCGCTGTCTGGCCCACGATCAACGACGGCGCGGCAAGCTGACCTCGGCGGCGGATGATCCGCGCGGGCCTGTGCCGGGCCTGTTCGTCCTGGCCATGGGCAAGGGCGGGGCGTTCGAGCTCAACTATTCCTCGGACATCGACCTGTCGCTCTTCTTCGAGCCGGAGGTGCTGGAAGGCGCGCTGGGCGAGGGCGTGGAGGCGCAGGGCTTCGTCAACCGGCTGGCCCAGGGTCTGGCGACCCTGCTGAGCGAGCGGACGGCGGACGGCTATGTCTTCCGGGTGGACCTGAGGCTGCGGCCCGACCCGTCCTCGACCCCGCCGGTGGTCGCGGCGCCCATGGCCCTGGCCTATTACGAATCCGTCGGACAGAACTGGGAGCGGGCGGCCTTCATCAAGGCGCGGGTCTGCGCCGGGGACATGGGCGAGGGCGCGGACTTCCTGAAGGCTCTGGTCCCCTTCGTCTGGCGCCGCAGCCTGGACTATCAGGCGGTGCTCGACATCCAGTCGATCAAGAAACAGATCCACGTGCACAAGACCGGCGAGGGGCTGGACGCGGCGGGGGCCAATCTGAAGCTGGGGCGCGGCGGCATCCGCGAGATCGAGTTCTACGTCCAGACCCAGCAACTGATCCTGGGCGGACGCGATCCGGGGCTGCGGTCCTCGCGCACGCTGGAGGCGCTGAACGCCCTGACCGAGCGCGGCCATGTGGCGGTCGAGGCGCGCGACGAACTGGCCGCCGCCTATGTCGAGCTGCGCGGGCTGGAGCACCGGGTGCAGATGCTGGCGGACGAGCAGAGCCATGTGCTGCCGGTCGATCCCGAGCGCCGGGCCGATGTGGCGGCGCTGGCGGGCGAGAGCGACCTGGGCCTGTTCGACGCCGGGGTCGAAAGCCTGCTAATGGGCGTCAATCAACGCTACGGTGAGCTGTTCGAGGGCGGCGAGGAGCTGTCGTCCCCCTATGGCAGTCTGGTCTTCACCGGGGTCGAGAATGATCCGGGCACGCTGGAAACGCTGAAGCGCATGGGCTTTTCCGAGCCCGCGACCGTGTCGGACACGATCCGCAGCTGGCACCACGGGCGCATTCCGGCGACGCGGACGGCGCGGGGGCGCGAGCTGTTCACGCGTCTGGCCCCGCAGCTGCTGACGGCGGTGGCCAAGACCGGGGCGCCGGATGCCGCGTTTCGGCGGTTCGCGGTCTTCTTTTCCGGTCTGAGCGCCGGGGTGCAGGTCCAGGCCCTGTTCCTGAACCAGCCGAAGCTGTTCGATCTGGTGGTCGGGGTCATGGCCTTCGCGCCGCGTCTGGCGCGGGCGCTGGGCCGTCAGCCGCAGGCGCTGGACGGCATTCTGGACGCCCGGTTCCTGACGGCGTTGGGCACGGACACCGGCCTGGCTGACCAGGTGGTGCGCGAGGCGCACGAGGCGGGCGACTTCGAGGGGGCCATGAACGCCGTGCGCCGCCTGCACCGCGAACAGACCTTCCGCATCGGCATGCATGTCATCACCGGCCGGACGACGGCGGAGCAGGCCGGGCTGACCAACACCTCCCTGGCCGACGCCTGCATGAGGGGCCTGGCGCCGGCGGCCCTGGCCGAGGCCGAGCGGATGGGCGGGGCGTTCGCGGGCGCGGTCGCCGTGGTGGCCCTGGGCAAGGCCGGGTCGCGCGAGATGACGGCGGGGTCCGACCTGGACCTGATGACCGTCTATGCGGCGGCGCCCGAGGCGGTCTCGGCGGGCAAGGGCTGGAGCGCGGACCTGTTTTACGGCCGCTTCACCCAGAGGCTGATCGCCGCCCTGTCGGCCCACACCGCCGAGGGCGGGTTGTACGAGGTGGACATGCGGCTGCGGCCGACCGGGTCCAAGGGGCCGGTGTCGGTGCGGCTGGAGGCGCTGGACGCCTACTACGCCACCGAGGCCGAGACCTGGGAGTTCATGGCCCTGACGCGCGGGCGGCTGGTCTGGGCCAGCGACGAGGCCTTCGGCGCGCGGGTGGAGGCGACGCTGGAGGCGGCGCTGCGGCGGCCCAGGCCTGGGGTGGACGTGGCGCGTGACGTGCGGGCCATGCGTGACCTGATGGACCGCGAGCGGCGGCCCAAGGGTTTCTGGGACCTGAAGCTGTCGGCGGGGGCGCAGGTGGACGCCGAGTTCGTGGCCCAGTACCGCCAGCTGTGCGCGGCGGCGGCGGGCGAGCCGCTGACCGTCTCGACGCTGGAGGCGTTGAAGGACGATCCCATCCTGGCCGACAGCTGGCGCACGCATCAGCAACTGGGTCAGCTGATGGCCTGCGCCTTTGAGGACAAGGGCGACCCCGACGCGGAGCCGGCGGGCTTCCAGCAGCGGCTGGCGGCGACGGTGGGGGTGGCGGACTTCGACACGCTGAAGGCGCGGTTGATCGATCTGCGCCTGCGGGCCCGGCGGGCGTTCGAGGCGGCGCTGCCGAGGGCAGAGGCCTGAGCCACGGCTCTCCTGCTCCCTTCCCCCTCGAG
>NZ_JACARP010000008.1:0-72039 GCF_013386595.1 Brevundimonas sp. P7753
GGTCCTCACCGGATGGCTACCCTGTTTGTGACGGCTGGTCAGGTCAGCGACTACACCGGCGCGGCGGCTCTTCTGGATAGTCTACCCCGAGCCCAGTGGCTGCTGGGCGATAGGGGCTATGACGCGGATTGGTTCAGGGACGCCTTGGAAGCCAAGGGGATCACACCTTGCATCCCCGGACGTAAAACCCGCACCGAGCCCATCCGGTATGACAAGCGCAGATACAAACGACGCAACCGCATCGAAATCATGTTCGGTCGTCTGAAAGACTGGCGACGCGTTGCCACGCGTTATGATCGGTGCCCGAACGTCTTCCTCTCCGCCATAGCCCTCGCCGCTACAGTGCTCTTTTGGCTATGAGTCCTGAGCCTAGATCGACATGAATGTATGCGAAATTATGTTATATACGATGATACATGATTGAGAATCGGGGGACATCATGGCTACGTACGCGCACCTTTTCACGCTAAAGCGGCTGTGGCTGATCCTCGCCGTCAGCATGTTTGTGATGTTTGGAACCCTGCTGTGGTTCGGGCGCGAGATCTATCACGCGGCCCCGCCGATCCCCGAGCGGGTTCAGACAACGCAAGGCCAGACCCTTTATACTCTGGACGACATCCAGAGAGGGCAGAACGTCTGGCAGGCCATGGGCGGCATGCAGCAGGGCTCGATCTGGGGACACGGCGGTTATCTGGCCCCCGACTGGAGCGCCGACTGGCTGCACCGCGAGGCCAGCGCCCTTCTGGACATACGCGCCCGCGCCGAAGGCTCTTCTTCCTTCGCCAGTCTAACGCCACGAGAACAAGCCGCTGACGAGGCCGAGCTGCGCATCGACATGCGGCGCAACACCTATGATCCGGCCACGGGTACCGTAACGGTCACGCCTGAGCGCGCCGCTGCCATAGCCGTGGTTCAGAACCACTTCCGCGATCTTTATCAGGCGCGCACCCCCGAGGCGCAGAAGCTGCGCGTCGACTACGCCTTCCCGGTCCACACGCGCCTCTCGGACGCCGACGCCCATGCGGTCGCGGCATTCTACTTTTGGACCTCCTGGGCGGCCTCGACAGAGCGCCCCGGCAAGACCATCACCTACACCAGCAACTGGCCGCACGAGCCTCTAGTCGGAAATCAACCGACAGCCACCATCCTGCTGTGGTCGCTCATCTCGATTCTCGTCCTTCTGGGCGGTATCGGCGCGCTGGTCTGGTTCTATGCGCGCGAGTTCGACGTCTGGCGCGCCGACAGCACGCCAGACGGCGGCTTCGCCACCTTCGATTTCATGGACAAGCTGACGCTGACGCCCTCGATGCGCGCCACGGCCAAATATTTCTGGCTGGTCCTCGCCATGTTCGGCGCACAGGTTCTGTTGGGCATCGTTACCGCCCACTATCAGGTCGAGGGACAGGGCCTTTACGGCCTGCCCTTCGCCGAATACCTCCCCTATGCCGTGACCCGCACCTGGCACACGCAACTGGCTGTGTTGTGGATCGCCGTCGCCTGGCTCGCCGCCGGCCTCTATGTCGCGCCGCTGTTGTCGGGCAAGGATCCGAAGTTCCAGGTCTGGGGTGTCAACTTCCTGTTCGTCAGCCTGCTCGTCATTGTCGTCGGCTCATTCGCCGGACAATGGGCAGCTGTCAACGGCTTCTTCCGCAACCTGACCGCCAATTTCTGGTTCGGGCATCAGGGTTACGAATACACCGACCTTGGCCGCTTCTGGCAGATCTACCTCTTCATCGGCTTGATGCTGTGGGTGCTTCTGGTCCTTCGCGGTTTGTGGCCTCTGCTGCGGCGCAAGGGCGGCGTGTCTCTGATCCTGCTGGTGGCCATCTCAACCGTGGCAATCGGTCTGCTGTTTGGCGCCAGCCTGATGTGGGGCGAGAAGACCCACATCTCGATCATGGAATACTGGCGCTGGTGGGTGGTCCACCTGTGGGTCGAGGGCGTGTTCGAGGTTTTCGCGACCGCCATCGTCTCGGCGTTGCTGGTGCGTATGGGGCTGGTTCGCCCCTCCGTGGCCGCTACGGCGGTTCTGGTCGCCACCATCGTCTTCCTCAGCGGAGGCGTGCTCGGCACCTTCCACCACCTGTATTTCAGCGGTACGCCGATCGGCGTCATCGCGCTAGGTTCGGTGCTGTCGGCGCTGGAAGTGGTCCCGCTCGCGGTCGTCGGCTTCGAGGCTTACAACCGCTCCAAGCTGGAGGGCCAGAACGAGTGGGAAGAGGTCTATCACTGGCCCTTCCGCTTCTTCGCCGCCGTCCTGTTCTGGAACCTGGTCGGGGCGGGCCTCTTGGGCTTCCTGATCAACACACCGATCGCCCTCTATTACATGCAAGGGCTGAACACGACGGCCAGCCACGGCCATGCCGCCCTGTTCGGCGTCTATGGCATGCTGGGCCTGGGTCTGGTGCTCTATTGCATGCGCGGTCTGACCAATCCCCGCATCTGGAACCAGCGCCTGCTGTCTATCGCCTTCTGGTGCCTGAACATCGGCCTGGCGATGATGACTTTCCTGTCGCTGCTGCCCCAGGGCCTCTGGCAGACCTATGTGTCGTTCAACGAAAACTACGCCGCCGCACGCTCGGCCGAACTGATGCACCATCCGATCATGGAGGGGCTGGTCTGGGCACGGGTACCGGGCGACGTGGTGTTCGCCGTCGGCGTGGGTGCTTTCGTCCTTTTCGCGGTGAAAGCCTTCTGGGGGAGCCGTCGTCGCGCGTGACGGTGGTGGCACCCTTGAGCTGAGCAGGTCGGTGCTGTCATGTTAACTGAGCGAAGTCGAAAGATCCCTACCCTGCTCATTTTCAGACCACGGCCGCCTCCCACGCGGCATTCGCTTCAGCGCGAAAGCAACGAAGTGTGGGTCTGCTGATCAAATGGCGCTGGAAGTTGAAGGTGTTGTAGATCGCGGCGTGGGTGGTGAGAAATCTCTGGGCTGAGGCTTGGGATTTGAACCTCTGATGCTGCCGCTCCCGTCGTCGGATCGGCAGATGTGAGTTCTCAACGCGGTTGTTGTCACGAAGCCTGCCAGGGCGATGCAGATGGCGCAGTTCCAACTGATCGAGTGCCGCACCGTACGAGGCCAACCCGTCCGTCGTGATGGTTTCTGGCTCGACCGGTTGATTGCGCAAAAGACGTCTGATCAGCTTCAAAGCCGCCTCTGTGTCCCGCTGGCGCTGGACAACGACGTCTAAAACCTCGCCTTCGTCGTCGACTGCGCGCCACAGATACATGCGCCGTCCTCCGATCTTGCAGACCATTTCATCGAGATGCCAACGGCCTGTCGGAGGCACTCTCCGCTTCTTCAGCCGCCGTGCAATCAGAGGCCCGAACTTGATCGTCCAGCACCGGATCGTTTCGTAGCTGACGTCAATTCCGCGTTGCGCCATCAGTTCCTCGACGTCGCGGAAGCTAAGATTGAAGCGAAAGTACAACCACACGGCATGACGGATCACTTCGCCTGGAAAGCGGTGTCGCTTAAACGATAGCGGTTTCATAAAACGCCTTCTCCACCAATGGCTTGCAGCCTTCGAAGTGGAGCACCTTTAGCGTTAGACTGACAGCACCCGACCGGCGAGGTCGAATGCACCGGCGCCTTCAACGCCGACGCCTACAGCACCGCCACCGGCCAGAACGTCGGCTCCGCCTTCCGCGAGGCGACCGGCGTCGGCCGCAACAGTTCCGACTGCGAAAACCGCCTGACCGCGGTTCTGGCCAGCCAGGTCGCGGCCGCCCTCGGCCCGCAGATCCAACGCGAATGGCGCAATGTCAGTCGCGCTCAAACCTCAGCCGTCCAGTCCGCGTCGGCCCCTGCCGAATACACCCTAACGGTGCGCGGAAACGACCTGAACATGGGCGTTCAGGCCGATCTCCTGGACGCGCTCGGCGCCATCCCAGGCGTCGATCAGCATGCCTTCCTTGGACAGGACGCGCGTCAGATCAACATCCACGTCAAATATTCGGGGTCCACGCCGCTGCACCTGGCCCTGTTCCAACGCCTGCGCGGCAACCCCGCCTTCGCCGCCATGCAGTCGCAAATGGCGCCCCAGCAGGTCATCCTCTGCCTGAACGGCTGCTAATGTCGCGCCTCGCGTCTTGGCTCCTGGCCGCAGCCGTCGCCGCGCCGACCGTCGCGTCGGCCGGCGAGAGCGGTCTTCGCCTTCACCCGATCCCAGGTCTGTTTGGGCCCGAGGACTCCGCCTGCGGAACCTCGGGCCGAACGGACAATCTGATTTCACCGGCTCTGTGCGACAAGCTCGCGCCGATCGACCGGCGCCAGTACTGGGGCCAGCGCTTCGACGCCCTGATCGCCGACCGCTTCGGCGAGGACCAGGTGGCGCGCGACCTCTCGACCCCGCCGCCTTCAGGGATGACGCGCGAGACCCTCATGTCGCGCACCCTGGTCGCCTCCCTGCATGTGTCGCGCGCCGATCTATGGACCGTGCCGCGTCCCAGCGTGGTCGAGGCCCATATGCCCATCACGGCGACCCTGCTGATGACCAATGTCCTGACCGGCGAGGTCATGTTCGCCCATACGGTCTCGACCAACGTCCAGGGCCTGATGGGGCGCAACACCTATCAGGCGGAAGCGGCGGCTCAGTTTGACCAGCATTTCGACGCCGCCCTGGTCCGCCTCGTCGATGAGGCCAAGGCCCGCTTCCAGCCGAACACGGTCACGGCCCAGGTCCGCGGTCGTAACGGCGACCTCTATATCGTCGACGCCGGCCTGCAGAAGGGCTTGCGGCCGGGCGACCAGATCGGCGCCGACGCCCGCGTGGTCTTCGCCGACGCCCACTACGTCCTGGTGGCCCCGGTTCTGGATACGCTCAGCGTGGGGCAGAGCCTGTCGCGCTATGTGGCCCAACCCCTCGATGCCCTGACCCGTCCCTCCCTGCTGGTGGTGGTGGCGGACACCGCGCCCGACGTTCCGCCCGGTTACGCCGCCGCCATCATGGAAGAAGCCTTGGCCGCCGCCGGCGGCTTCGCCCTCATGCCGATCAATCCCGCGGCGTCCGCCATCCGCGCGCCGCAGCTGACCGCCGCGGGCGTCGAAAGCCGTCCGCCGGCCCTGCCCGACTACTTTCTGCGCCTCACCGTCGCACCGCTAGAGCCTTTGCAAGCGCCCACCAATGTGCCCAGCGTCGAGCGCCGCGTTCAAGACGCCCGGGTTTTCCTCGAGGTGATTGATCATGACGGCCGCGTGGTCTTCGCCGTCGAAGGCAAGGACCAGCAGATCGACGAGATCACCGACGGCATGGCGCCGTCGACCGCTCAGCGCCGGGATGTGGCCGTCCGCAACGCCATGCGACAGGCCGCTCAGGTCCTCAAAGCCGGCTTCACGCCGTCTCGCGTACGACTGGCGGTCGCTTCGGCCGACGACGGCGAGGTCGTGATCACCGACCCGGCCGGCGCCCTCGGTCTGGGCCAGAACGCCCACGTCGTGCGCGCCATCGGCCGGGTCTCCGGCGTTCAGGGCGAGGTCTGGGCGCCGGTGGCGGCGTTGGAAGTCGTCGAATTCGGCGACGGCGTCGCCAAGGCGCGACAATCCGGCGTCGAGGTCGCCCGGGTGCGCCGAGGCGATCAAGTCGTTCAGGACACGGTCGGCTCGCTATCCGCATCGCGTTTCCGCTACGCCCCCTGCGCGACCGCCGTCGCCTTTCGCGGCGCGGAACAGCCTCTGTTCCAGGCCCTCAGCTTCAATCGCTTCGCCGCGGGCTTCCCCGGCGCGGTCCAGGCGTCGCGCTTCGCCGAGGAAGCTGCGCCTCTGGCGCTCGCGTCGCTCTCTCCGGACTACCGCGAGGTCAAGGCTCTGACGGCTCGCCCCGCCGACCTCTGCTTCGAAGCGGTTCACAATCTGACGCAGACTGGGCAGAAGCGCTCGGGTCAGAGCTTCGTCCAGAACACCTATGACCTGACGGTCGGCTATGTTCTGAAGCGGAACGATCAAAGGGTCGGCGCGCAAGGCCTGCAGCAGACGCTCACGGCCACCGCTGTGCCTGCAGACGCTGACGCCCAACATCATAATTCATCAGTGCAGGTCGATCTGGCCGACTTCGCCTCGGACCTCGCCCTGCGCGCGGCCAAGGCCCTGACCCCCGCCCCCTAAACTCAAACCTCACTTGGAGCCTTCCATGAAGACCTCGTCCCTCCTGGCCGTCGCTGTGGCCGCCACCCTTGCGGCCTCCGGCGTCGCCTCTTCGGCCCACGCCCAACTGGGCGCACTGCGCAAGCTCGCGCCCGGCGGCGCGAGTGCCTCGGCCGGCGACCCGGACGCCTTTCTGAGCGAGACGATCGAGACCACCAAGCTGGTCATGACCTCCGCGGCGCTTCTGGCCGCCGCCGCATCGCAAGACGCCGACCGTGACGCCATCAAGGCCCGCATCACGGCCATTGAGGGGGCGTCGTCACCGCGTGACCTCCAAGCTCACAAGGCCGAGTTCGAGGCGGATGTCGCCACCGTCAACGCCAATGCCGCCGATGCGGCGGCCTGGCAGGCAAAGTACGACGCGGCCAACGCCCAACAGCGCGCCTTGATGGTCAACGCCGCCTACAACTTCACCATCGGCATGATGCGCAACGTCGCTCTGGGTCAGCAGGCGCCAAGCCTGATCAGCGGCCTGCAGTCCAACCCCATGCAGCTTACCAAGCTGGGCAGCCTGCGCGCCGCCGCCGGCCTGCTGGGCGACCAGGTCCAAGCCACGCGCTCGATGGTCGGCCCCATGCGCACCCTGCTCAGCCGCGGCGGCGTCGAAGTCCCCGCCGACGCCACCGCGTCCAGCGCCCGACCCGTCGATCTCTAAACGATCACCTCAAAAACAGACGCCGGGTCGTCCGGCGCGCATTCGCCCTGCATCAACTCCGACGTCCCA
Organism: Brevundimonas sp. P7753; assembly: GCF_013386595.1. Classification (NCBI taxonomy): domain Bacteria; kingdom Pseudomonadati; phylum Pseudomonadota; class Alphaproteobacteria; order Caulobacterales; family Caulobacteraceae; genus Brevundimonas; species Brevundimonas sp. P7753. Next base: position 6,867 of record NZ_JACARP010000008.1, read on the forward strand.
GCGTCGGAGTTTCTTTTTGCCCCACCTTTGCGGGCCCCCATGGCCCCGTGCACAGTCGCCCGAGAAGAAGGATTAGGAACGACCCGGCGCTGAAACCCACCCCGCCGCCCGGGCCTCGGCTTCCGAACAAAACCAGCGCTCGCCGGCCGTCTCGTCGATCCGCGTGCGGGCGTAAGACCGCATGCCCGGCGCATGATAGTAGCGCGCGCCCTTGGCGTTGATATTGCCCTTAATAGCGCAAGCCGGTTGGGGCGGCGCCTGTTCTGGACGGTCATTCCGGCGCGCCGCTCGCCACGCCCACGCCGGCTCGAACGTCCCAGCATGCAGGCCCCTCGCGGCCGCTCGCGCCGACGCCTCATCCCGGGCGTAGACCCCGGCGCTATAGCGCCGATAATCCAGAGCCAGACCCTGCGACACCATCCAAGCGCCGATGTCCTGACCGTCAACGGCGCACCGGGCGACGCTGCGTCCGTACTGATCCTTCTCGACCTCAACGCAGGAAACAGGTCTCTGGCCGATCCATTCGCGCAGCGCCTGACTGGCGACCTGACCGCAGCGATACGCCTGACCGTCGCGCCGACAGGTTTGGTCCTGTTCGGGCGCATCCACGCCCCAGAGCCTGATCCTCTCGCCATCGACCGTCAGGGTGTCGCCATCGACAACGGTCGGCGCCGAGTCGCTCGGAGTGACAATAGGGCTGGCCCCGCACGCCCCAAGAGCTAAGGCCGCAACGATCAATTTAAGCGGATTTACGTATCCCGCCCCAGACCCATGGGACTTCGCTACCCAAACCAGCATGACTCTTATCCTATCGGCGGCCGAAGACGGGCGATCCACGCTTTGGCGGTCACCTACGCCTGAAGAAAATGCAATCGACGAGACGGAGTTTGACACGCTCTGGCGCTAAAGGCTCAGCCGCGCGCAACCAGGCGCGGACTGACCTCATCGCGCTCTCTTCCGTACCTGTCTTAGACGTCGCCCAAACCCGGCCGCCTGAAGCGACGAACTCAGTCGCCCAGGCCTCACACAAGCGAAATCCAGGTTGACGCAAGCGGGCCGATCCGCATCGGATCGGCCCTGCCCTTCCTTAGTTGGGGAAGGTCTTTTGGTCGGCCTTATGCTGGCCCGGCAGATACGGCCCCGCCGGCAAGCCCTGTCCCGCCACGTGGGTGGCCAGGAGGTTGGCCTGCTGGGTCAGGGGAATATAGTTGGGCTTGGCCTTTTCGACCGCCGCAGCGATCGCCTGGACCAACAGATCAGCAAGCGGATTGCCCGAACTCGACGCCTGCGGGCTGTAGGACAGGGCCTGGTTGTTGGACCACAGGGTCTCGCCGGTGCGGCAACTCTTCAGGGTGTAGTCGAACTCCACATTAGTGGAGGTCGAAATGACGATATATTGAGACTCCCACTTCTGGATCTCCACGAACATCACCGTATCGCAGCCGAACAGGCCTCCGAACTGAGAGGCGTCAGCCTGGTGCACCAAGCCGGCGTCAGACAGGCCTTCGTCGTCCAGAAGGCGTTTCACCATGTGGGCGGGGAAGACATAGTAGCCGCGCTCAGCCACCGGACGAGAAATCGTCGAGACGAAATAATCGGCCGCATCCACATTCACTGTGGAGTTGAGCGCCGGCACGACCAGAACGCTGCGAGGATTGGCCGCCCTCAGAGCCCCATAGCTCTTGGGGGTCGGCGCGGTGACGCAGGCGGAAAGCGCAGCGCAGCCGGCCAGGGCCGCCGCTGCGGCGATGAGTGTTGAACGTCGCATCAGTTGCCCCCTCCGGCCACGGCCGTCCCGCCGTCGATCTTCTGAATGATCCGATCCATGAACTGGGCCGACTCCGGGAAGCGCGTGCGCTCCTCCTGGAACAGCTTCAGCGCCGTCGCTGCGTCGCCCGCTTCCAGATGGAGATAGCCCAACTCGGCCAGCAGACCCGGCGCCACGGCGTCGCGCGCACGACCGCGCTCGATCGCCTGTTCCAGCGCCGTCTGATAGACGTCGCGTCGCTCGGGGCTTTGCGAATAGGCGTAGAGGGCCGGCTCATAGGCGCCCCATTCAAAACGGCTCGTGGGGGCGCAGGCCGCGACGGCCATGAGGGCGGCCAGGGCCGCGAGCGATACCAGGCGCCTCATGGGACCGTCACCGCGACGCGCGCGCCGGCGGACACGAAGACCGCCTGGGCGTGCAGGCGACGTCCGCCGTTTTCGATGGCTATGTCGTGACGTCCCGTGGTCAGAGGCGCGCCCGCCTCGAACTGGGCCACGGCGCCGAGATCGCGTCCATCGACGATGAGGCGCGCCTCGGGCGGGGCGTTGGTCACCACCAGCACGCCCGCCGCCGCGCCTTGGGCGACCTCGCGTTCGGCGTAGTTCTGCACGCAGCCCGTCGCCATCGCCGCGCATAGCGCAACGAGGGCCAGTGTCTTCAGTCTCATCTATTTGATCTCCGTGACCCGCAGGCCAGTGATGTCTTGAGGCAGGGCGCCGCTGACCAGACGGGCGGTCGAGCCCTCCGCGTCCGGGGCGTCGCCGAAGAAGCCCGTCAGTTCGATTTCAGCCACGACGGACCCAGGCAGGGTGATGGGCAGGCCGGATTGGGCGCTGACCACGGTCTCGCCCGGGGTCTCGACGCGGAAGCGGTCGCCGACGCGCAGACCCTGGCTAGCGCCGCCGCTCACGAACACCGTCTCGCCCGATACGCGCAGGACGTCGGTGAACCAGGCCCGCTGCTGCAACTCATTGATGACATTGGTCATGGTGTCGGCGATGGCGGCGGCCACGGCGCGATCGTTCAAGGTCGAGTCATAGCCCGCACGGGTGCCGAAACCAGCAACTTCACCCGTCTCGGTCGTGGCCTCCCCCGAGCCCGAGGTCGAGAAGAAGACCCGCCCCGTGCGCACATCGACGAGACGGATCTCGACCGTGGCGTTGACCGCCTGGCGACGCTGGGAGTTCAAGAAGCCCTGCTTGCCCTCGTTGCGTCGGCCCAGCTGCGTGATCGAACCCAATAGAAGGGCGTCGACGCCCACGAGATTCTGGGCCGTCGCCTCCGAAATCAGGCGCTCGGCGTTCAGCGCCGTCAGATCCGCCCGTTCGAAGACGAAGAAGTGCTGCGAGGACGTCAGGGCGTTGACCAGCATGTCGCTGGCCTGGGTCGCGATCGGATCCGCCTGACCCGGCGATTGCAGCAGGCGGCCGTAAGGCGTGCTGTTGGTGAAGCGCCCGACGGCCACGCGCCGTTTCAGACCCGCACGCTGGACGGTCTCAGCCTGTTGCGCCGCCATGTCGGTCGCCAAGGCGGGCGGCGCCCAGGTTGCGCCGACCGTTAAGGCCAGCGCCGCGGATGCGACGCAAACCTTTTGATAGATTGTCATTTTTAGCCCCCGAAGTAGCAATGATCGCTGTACTATAGCACTGCTGAGAGTGGCAAGCCTTGTCAGTAACACCCCTCACCGATCATGGCCTCGCCCCCACCCCCGGCCCGTCGACCCGCCCGGCGCCGGTCAGTCGCCGCAGCAAGACGATCATCGCCTCGGTGTCGCGCTCGCAATAGGTCTCCAGCCCCGCCTTGAGTTGGTCCCGGCGCGTATTGCTCGTCTCGGCCCTGGCCGCCTCGAACCAGGCCTGCTGGGCCGCGCCGCCGTCCTTCACCTCCAGATCGTCATAGGCGAGATCAGGCGCGATCGTGGGCAGGACCGCCTTGATCGACCAACTCCCCCTCTGGTCGCGGTGATAATAGACCTCGCGCGTTACCGGCAGCAGATCCACGATCCTGGCCTCGATCTCGATCAGAGCCTGCGCCAGATCCGGGAAGGCCTCGGCCAGGTCGCGAACGCAGCGTCTTTCGAACGCGGCGTTGTAGGCGATGATCGCGCCGCAGCGCTCGGCGCCCAACTGAGCGACCAGGGCCTCGGCGCAGGCGCGCCGCGGATCTCCGCCGTCGATCGACAGGAAGCCCGTGTGAATAATCTCGCCGCCTTCGGCCTCGATGTGGCACGAGAACTGAAACGGAATCTGCTGAAACGGTCTGCAACCGACCCACCGCGGCGCGGCCGGTCCAATGGTCTCGAAATCAAGATAGGCGCGCGGCCAGGCCCACCCCTTCGTCGCCTCGATCGCCCCTTGGCGATCCAGATAGGCCTCTCCCGTCACAGTCGCTTCACGCACGCGTTCATGCACCGCATTGGCCAGGACGCCCGGCTTGAGATCATTCAGGTCGAACAGGCCCTCCTCGGCCCAACGCGCGGCGATGGCCCTTCCAGTCCGCGGCAGCAGGCTGATGGGCCAATCGGGGTCGGGAGGATCATGGCGGGCGCAATAGCTCGAAAACTCGCAAGCGAACGGACGGGCGCAATGTTCGCCAGTACTGACATCGGGCTCATCGCCGGCGAGAACGGCCCGGGCTCTAGCGACGATCGCCTCGCGATCCGCGATCAGATCGGCCAAGAGGTCCAGGCATTCCGCATCCCGGAAAAGACCCGCGTAGTCCCCCTCGCGCTTAAGCCGGAAGCTGCTGTCGATATGGCGGATGCAGGCCGACGACACAGGCGTCCCCGACCGGGCCACCACCCACGCCTGGGTGGCCAGGTCCCCGAGATGATAGTCCTTCACCCCCGCCGAACTCTTCACCTCGGCGATCGCCCATCCGTCCCGCATAGGCAACAGCACGTCGACCCGAACCAGGACGCCGTCGTGCTCAAATGTCGCCTCGAAAATAGGCTCGGACCAGCCCTCATCGATGAGGGTGCGCGTGCGCGCCACCGCCGCGGCCAGATCAGGTTCGGCTTCGACCATCACGCCCGTAGGCCACAGGCCGCAGGCGATTTCGCCGACTTCATGGCCGGTCGCAAATCGCGCTTCAGCCCCGTCGTCGACCAGGGCCGCCTCCGGCCTGTGCTTCGACAGCCAGAGCTTACGCGGACACTGCTCGAAGGCCGCGATCTTCGATTTCGACAATCCGTAGCGACGCGCGCCGCGCACCAAAGTGACGACGCTCCCGCCAGAGACGGCGTCCATAGCCTGGTCCATGTCTTCGCCTCCCTGCCCCGGCGCCGCGCGCGCCTTCTTCCAGAGCCCAGTAGCAACACACAGATACGCCAGTTTCGGTCGCACGATTGAGCCAAAGACTAGACGGCGCACAGAACCCGGTTACGTCACTCAGCAACCTAACGCTCAGGGGGATGATGTGACCGACGACCTTTCAACCGCGCTTCCGAACGAGCGCACTCAGCTTCTTGAAACTTGGAAACGCGTTTTCGCCAAAACGCCAAACCCCTGCGTCGCCCGCTTCCTTCAGCTTGATCGACTAGCCAAGGGCCCGACGGACAAGAAGGCGATCAGCAACGATCTTCGCAAGTTTCACGACCGGTTTGGCTGGATGGCTAAGGAAAGCTCGTCGGCCGGAAAATGCGCGGGCGCGCTCTACCGAACCCAGGCCTTCATCCAACTTCCGAGCGATGAACGCATCGGTAAAAAGCGCGGCCAAACCGTGCACATCGAGCATACCGTGCCAGTCAATGTTCTCTCGATGCGCTGGCTTGAGGTGCGCAAGGGCGGCCAAGAACAGGAACTCATGCCGACTTTTGCATGGGTGATGCACCACACCGTCGCCACAGCATTCCATCAGGACGAACGAATGTCGCTGAAGGGCGCCTCCAAATCGACAGACTGCTTCGCTGAAGGCGCGCCGGGCTTCGGCCGCCCCTTCAAACGCTACAGCGGCCTCTTTCATCAGGGCGGCCAAGTCTGGGACGTCTACAACGGCGCCTCGATCGAGCCTGACCTGTTCTCCCTCAGCGACCACTTCGCCAATGTCGTCGCCCTTGCCCAGGAGGCCGGCGCCGCCCCTCAGTTCATCGCGGCGCTCAAGGCGAGCAGTCCCGACTAGATCCAGCAGCGCCACGCGCAAAAGTCGTCCAAGGCAACGGTAGGACCATACTCTATCCCGGCGGAGCTTCGCTTCCGTTCATCGACACCCACCCGAAGTTCGCTGCTGACAGCCGAGCATAGATGTCATCGCCGAAGGCCCACCCCGTCGGCATGCGCTGCCGCAAGCCAAGCTGATCCTTGCGGTCGAGTCTTGAGCACTCTTCGTTGGAGATCCGGACGATCTTCACATGATCACGGATGAAGATCGCAATCTGAGCATCTGTCGCGCCACGCTCCAGCATGTCGTGAACTTCTTTGATCACAACGAGCCGGGGGATGACGTGCTCACGCCGCCCCTGCCCGCTGAATGCACGCGAATGCCCTACCACGGTGAAATCATCGGGAAGAAGCAGCCCCTCGATCAAGCGCGTGTCCGAACTCCCCTTCTCTTCCCACAGCCCCCGGATATTCATCGCAGCGCGCAGGCATGCACGCTCATGGCGCTCTTCGAACGAGTATTCTCTTCTCATAACGCCCCCAGCGCCAAACGTGTCGGCATAGTCCACACCGCCCTGATGCGCCCCGCCAACCGGACCTGATCGTCGCGGCTCCGACTAAAATTGTGAAGACCTCGCGGCGGAATAGCTGTTGCGACAGGCGAAAAGCCAGCTGACCTGAAGCCGTAAAGGGGCGGCCGAAACGCGCAGCGCCTCGCGCGCATTCCAGCCGCCTCTCATCGACAACCGACCTGATCGCGATCGGTCTAGCGGGCTCCGAACGGGTTCGCCGCCATCCCCGCCGCCATCCTCGATCCGCCCCACACGACGGCGTCTCCGATGGTCCCGGCGCTTGAAGGGTCCCGGTCCCCTGATCCCGGCGCTCAGGCCGCCGCCGGCGGCGCCTCAAGTGAAACGGCGGCGATGACGCCCCGAAAGGTTTCCAACACCTCGAGATGCCCGCTCGCCAAGAACTGTTCGATGGGCCGCCGAGACAGCAGACGCTCCAGGAAGCCCGCTGCAATCACCAGCAACAAGGCGTCGTCGCCGTAAGAGACCTCCAGCGCCTTATAGTCATGGGTCACCACCGCCAACTCACGCACCAGACGCTCTCGCTCGGCATGATCCGCGCCGGCGCCTTTCTTGTCGGCTTTGGGTTTGACTAGGTCGGCGGGACGGGTCGTGACCAAAAGGGCCTTGGCGTAGTTGGCGCTGTAATTGTTCGCCGACACCATCAGTTCCGCGACCTCCAGCTGGCGGATCGGCTTCATTTTCCGCAACTTCTGGAAGGCGTTGATCCCCACAGGCTTGTCCTTCAACAACTCCGCCACGTCGGCATGGATGCCGTTCAGCAGCTGTCGCCGCTGGCGGATCGCCGCCACATCGACGTTCAGCGCCCGCGCCAATTTTTGCATGGAGACGCCGCGGTCGATCGCGCGGACGATCATATAGTGCTCCTGGATCGGGGCGAGGCGATTGACCCGCTTGTTGTAGGTGAAGGCTTCGTCGTCCGCAGCCACCACGCACTGTGCAGCTGCTTCTCCCCTGGCCTTCAACACGCTCAAGCGAACATGGCCGTCGAGCAGGGTATAGAGGCCGTCGGCGCCCGCCTGAGCCACCACCAATGGCTCCACCACCCCGACCTCCGCGACGGACGCGGCGATCCGTTTGTATTTGGTCGACTCCATGATCGTTGACGCCAAGATCTTGGACGGCAGGAGCTTTTCCAAAGACAGCACCCTAACCCGCGTCTCAAAGGCGATCCGGACCGGCTCCATCTAGAGACGCTCCCGTCCAATGCGCGCCGCCAAGGCGGTCGGCAGGGTGTTGAAGCCTTCCGCCCGCAGGAGGGCGACGAACAGGTCATTGGCCAGGAGGTGTTGAAGGGCGCTGACGACGAAGTCGAGACGCGACTGGGTCAATCCCGCCCGCCGGACAAACGCTGTTTGGCGTTCCGTCTCACGCTGCAAAGCCCTGATCAGCGATTCCGGCGTGGCCGGCTTCGCCGGACGAGCGCCGCGGCTGCGCGGGTTCATGCCTTTCCCGCTGGTGTTGCGTTGTTCGATGATGCGGCGGATCGCCAAAACCTGATTTCCAGGGATCGCCTTGTCTTCGTAGGCCTGGGCGAGGGCCTGCTGCACATCGCCTTCTTTAGCTTGGGCGATCTCCATGGCGATGGTGTGCGGAATGACCCCGCGCTCCACCGCAGAGATCAGTTTTTCCTCTCCGTTCTCCAGCAGGAAACAGATCGCGTAGATATATTCGCGGCTGAAACCGACCTTGGCCGCAATCTCCCCATGGCTGTAGCCGCGCTCGCGCAGGGCGCCGATGGCGCGCACCAATTCCAGCGGCGTGTGCTGTCGGCGAGCCAAGTTCTCGACCAGGCTCATGACGAAACAATCGTCTTCGGCGGCGTCGATCACCACAGCGGGTATCGACTCCTGGCCAAGCGCCATGAAGGCCTCCAACCTTCCCTGCCCGCAGACGAGATCATAACGGGATCGTCCAGGCCGCTGGCTGACCGTGATCGGCTTCTTCAAACCCAACCGCTCGATGCTGGTCACGAGTTCTTGGAACACGCGTTTGTTGCGCGCTCGAGGATTGAGAACGGTGATGGCGTTCACCGGAATCATCAGGATTTCGGGAATATCACTCATGCCGCCCGCAGCTCCGTCCGTCGTGTGAGGTCGTAAAAGGCGTCCAAGTCGTCGAAACGAAAGGCGTCGAACCGCACTCCGTTTTCCGGCGACAGTTTGAGGCTGGGATCGGCGCCGCCCTCGATCCAGGGCAGAAGATAGTAGTCGCGGATTTGCTCGTTGCCGGCCTGCATCCGGACGGCGATGGTGATGTCCGGTCGCAGCCCTTGATCCAGCCGAATTTTCCATCGCAGCGCCCCGCCGGCGGTTTCGCAACACCGAGCGAGCACGATGGAGGCGGTGAACTCGGCGTTGACGGTGATCATGTCGGTGGTCTCGTCACGCGCCGCCGTTCCGCCGGCCTGCGCCACCCCGTCGATCACTTGGGCCACGATATCCGGGTGGAGGCGGCGCAGCGCGCGATTGGTTTCGATGTAGCGGAAATCCTTCGCCGGCGCGTAGCCGATCAGGGCGTAGGCGCGCACCAAGCTGCCGAAGCGCTGACGAAAGGTCGAACTCGACGCCATGTCTTCGACTTCGTCGATGACCAATCCCGACAACCAGCCCTTCTGCTCCAGGAGCGCCGACAGCTGGCCGAGCAGTTCCTCGTCGGAGAAGCGCCGACTGCGGTCCTGAATGATTCTCTGCGCCGCTTCGAAGAAGTCGGGCTCGACGATGCCTTCGAAAGCGCCGTCCTTGCGCACCCACATATCGGGCGTGTTCAAAACCCGTTTGGCCTTCAGCTTGAAGGAGCGTCGATTGTAAACGTTGTTGCCGATGTATTTTTCATTGGTCAGCACCTGGTGGACCGTCGATCGCGTCCACGGTCGCCCGAGATCGGTCATCACGCCTTCGGCGTTGAGCAGGGCGGCGATCTCGCTTTCCGAGCGTCGCTGAAGGACAAATAGCCGATAGAGGCGGCGGACCACCTCCACCTCCTGCGGCGGTCCAGGCGTTAGGACCACGCGATCCGTTTGCAGGCTCTTCTGCTCGCCGCGCGCCAGCTCCCCCTTGGGATGGCAGAGCTCATCGACCAGCTGGCGGCGCAATCCAAACCCAGCCGGTCCGCCTTGACGGAAGCCGAGGGTGATCAACCGGCACTGGCCGGCGAACACCTTGGTCGACAGCTCGCGGCTATACTCACCGGCCATCGCGCGTTTCATGCTCTTGATGATGGTGGCGCTGAGACTGCCGTCGTTCTCGAACTGCTCTGCGCAATAGTGCACCGCGATGCCGGCCTCGCGGCAGATGAACTCGTAGTAGGCGCTCTCGTCGGCGTCTTGAAACCGGCCCCACCGGCTGACGTCGTAGACGAGGATGGCGTCGAAGTCGGCGACGCCGCGGCGCACGTCGGCGATCAAGCCTTGCAGCGCGGCGCGTCCATCCAGCTTCAGGCCGCTTTTCCCCGCGTCGGCATAGGTTTTGACGATTTCAAATCCCCGCCGTGCGGCGTAGGCCGCAAGCGCTTCCGATTGGTTCTCGGTGGAGTATTTTTGATGCTCGGTCGACATGCGCACGTACTGAGCCGCACGCACCAGCGTCCCGCATTCACCTCCGCACTGGTCCCTCGGTCGCTGCATCGCCCTGCCGGTCGTTCGCCGCCTTGGCGGCACGGTTAGACCGACACCGTAAGCACCCTCCGACGTGAAAGTCGTTTCAGAAATTGGACTGAAAACTTCAGTCCAAAACAGGAAAAACTTTTCACACGGAAGAGGCGTAGGATGGAGAGCTTCTCGCAGCAGATCGCCGCGGCCATGCGGCGCGAGTGGGGGGCGACGCCCTCGGCACGGAAAGAGGTCGGACGGATCACGCGCGCCAATGAACGCGCGGTCCGCAACTGGTTCGAGGGCCGCAACGGTCCGAGCGGAGAAAACCTCGTGTCCCTCATCCGCGCCTCGGATGCCGTCTTCGAAACCGTTTTGGCCCTCTCAGGACGAAGGTCAGCCTTGTCGGGCGTTCACGTGCCGGCGCTGCGAGAGCGTTTGAAGTCACTCCTCGATCTGATCGACGAAGCCCCTTCTCGATAGATACCGCCACTTCGGCGAATTTCTTTGCCGGAGGAAGCAGTCCCATGGCGCGACCTATGGGCGCCCGACGCGCGCCTTGGCGTAGATACTACAACGAGGATCGGCCCCATGGGGCCATTGGCAACAAGACGCCGATCACGCTGATGAATCCGGGTGACATAGCCAGCCTGTCACCCTGACTCGGGCCGGAAAACTCTAGCCTCGGGTGCTCCAGAAAACGGGGGCGGATCAATCACCAAAGGACTCTCGTTATGGCTGGATGAGAAACGGGGGTCACGTCAAACGCGATCAGGATGGCGTCTCCAACGGAGTGAGGCGGACAGCTACCCGCAGTTCAGCTTCCGCGAATGCCGCCTTAGGCGCAAAGCGCCCTCTCCTCTCGTTACTGGCAGGTCGGAAATGCGCCAGAAGCGGGCATTTCCTCTCTACCTGGAAGCAGACTTTCTGTGGGCCTGGGCTTTTTGTTAGCAAGCAATCCACCCTTAGCCGTCTCTGCCTGACTGCGCCCGTCGACCACCCCAAAACCCCAGCCCGGCCCCTAGCGCGAAGAGTACGCTAGGGACACCGATCAGCATGCCAACCCAAAGCAACGGCCATGTCGCGAAAGCCTCTCCAGATTTTAGTCCAAGGTAGGCCACGATAACCGCTGCAAAGGCCAAGGGCAGGCAGCACCAGCCTATCAATGCACGCCTGCGAAAGCGGGCGGTGCGAGCGCGGGCGATCGCGACTCCCCCAAGCGCTCCGACGACAAAGGCGATCATAACAAGGCTGAACACAGACGCATCTTTCGTTGCCGGAAGTTAGAACCGAGCTTTGCGCAGCGGGGCCGGCCGGGCTGCATGGGCATTCTGCCGACCTCGAAACGCCGCAACCTCGCCCACCCCTCAGTCGATGATATCGGTTTGCGGGCTTAGAAAACCGTATTTGCACTCGGGGCTGTCGTCGCCCGAAAGGCAGTCCGACCAGCGGAACAGGTTTTCGATCTGGACGACGGGACCCGTCCTGCCTCCGCCGCCGGAACCTATGTAGGTCGTGCCCGAGATGCGACCGATGATCGTGACATTGGTCAGCTCATGAACCAGCCTCGGGTCGTACGCGCCCGCGGCGCAGGCTTCGAAGTGTTGATAGGTTGGCGTGTTGGTCCAGAGTGGCTCGCCATCCTCACCGCTGCGAGCATAAAGTATGGTCAAGCACACGCCCTGATCGATTGCGGCGATCCGCTCGACCGCGCCTGCCCAACGGATGCGCTTGCCACGGTGTCGCTCCTCAACCCCCTGATTAGGGCTCAACGCAGCGACCGAAGCTGTCCTTAAAACCTCGAAGTCGTCGGAGGCCCCGCCCGCTTTCAAGGGCGAGGGCGCGGTGTTGGGCCCGGACGACGCGAGGGGCGGCTTCACCGTCCGAGAGCCGTCCGACGTCACGGGGGTCGGGGACGTGACGCATCCCGACAAGACCGCACAGCTGAGAAAAACGCCTGCGTTCAGTCTGCTCGACATCTTGAGGAGGCGAATTTCCATTGAGCATGCACTTTCGGCTTGGGCAGATGCGCGCGCAGTCATCAAACCACAGATTGGCGATCACCACACCCTTCAACGCTGACGTGCCCCTGAGAATTTCCTCCACGCGGAGCTAGAGTCCGGCCCTTGAAAGGACGGACGGAATGAAACGAGCGAGATTTACGGAAGAGCAGATCATCGGGATCCTGCGGGAGAACGAGGCTGGCGCCAAAGCGGGCGAGCTGGCGCGCAAGCACGGCGTGTCGGAGGGCACGATCTACGCCTGGAAAGCCAAGTTCGGCGGGATGAGCGTGTCGGACGCCCAGCGCCTGCGCGCCCTGGAAGATGAGAACGGAAAGCTGAAGCGCCTGCTGGCCGACGCCATGCTCGACAAGGCGGCGCTGAACGATCTGCTCTCAAAAAAGTGGTAGGGCCCGCGGCGATGCGCCAAGCCGTCGCCCATGTGAAGGCGACGTTCGGCGTCAGCGAGCGGCGGGCCTGCTCCATCATCAAGGCCGACCGCAAATCGGTGCGCTATCGCTCTTGCCGCCCGCCAGACACGGCGCTGCGGGAGCGGCTGCGCGCCCTGGCTGTCGAGCGGCGACGGTTCGGCTATCGCCGGCTGTTCGTGCTGCTGCGACGTGAAGGCGAGCCTTCGGGCAAGAACCGGATCTACCGGCTCTACCGCGAGGAAGGTCTGACGGTGCGCAAGCGCCGCTCCCGTCGTCGAGCCATCGGCACGCGGGCGCCGATCCTGATCGAGGCCAGGCCGAACGCCCGCTGGTCGCTGGACTTTGTGCACGATCAGTTCGCCACAGGCCGCCGCTTCCGCATTTTCAACGTGGTCGATGACGTCACCCGCGAGTGCCTGGCGGCGATCCCCGACACCTCGATCTCGGGACGCCGCGTCGCGCGCGAGCTGACAGCGCTGATCGCTCGACGGGGCCGTCCCGCCATGATCGTCAGCGACAACGGCACGGAATTCACGTCCACGGCCATCCTGGCCTGGGCGCAGGATCATGGCGTCGACTGGCACTACATCGCGCCCGGCAAGCCGACCCAGAACGGGTTTGTGGAATCCTTCAACGGCCGGATGCGCGACGAACTGCTCAACGAGAGCCTGTTCTTTAGTCTGGATCACGCCCGCCAGAAGGTCGCTGCCTGGGCGCTGGACTACAATACCCGCCGGCCGCACTCGTCTATCGGCTACCTCACCCCGGAGGCATTTGCTGCCAGCCTGACCGCAACAGGCCGAGCCGCGCAGCGGTCGCCGCTGGATGAAAACTCAGAGGCACGTCATCACGGCGTCAGCAGTGAAGGACAGGTCACTGTCCGTCGGAAGTTGCGGCGTGCCGAACTTATGAGGTTCTTTAGAGATTTACCCCCGTGCCTGATCGGCATGGAAGCGTGCGCCACCGCCCATTATTGGGCCCGTGAACTCTCTGCCTTGGGCCACGAGGTTCGGTTGATGCCGCCGAGTTATGTAAAGGCCTACCTTCGCCGCCAGAAAAACGATGCGGCTGACGCTGAAGCGATCTGCGAGGCTGTGACGCGTCCGACGATGAGGTTCGTGCCGGTCAAGAGCGCTGAGCGTCAAGCGATCCTGACCTTGCATCGGACCAGGGAGTTGCTGGTTCGACAGAAGACCACGCTGATCCGGGCCATCCGTAGCCATTGCGCAGAGTTCGGCCTCGTCGTCCCGCAGGGCGCGCGACGGATCACTGATCTCCTGCAGTTGGTGCGAGAGACACATCCTTCGACGCTTCCGCAAGCGGCGGTGCTGACAATGCAGATGCTCGGTGCCCAGCTTGATGCCCTGGCCGTACAAATACGCACGCTTGAGCGGCGACTGCTGGCTTGGCATCGCGAGAACGAGACAAGCCAGCGTCTGGCCACCATTCCTGGAGTCGGGATTATCACTTCAACCGCTCTGGCGGCCAGCATCAGCGATCCAAAACTGTTCAAATCCGGTCGTGAGTTCGCTGCCTTCCTGGGACTGGTTCCTCGACAAAACTCATCTGGTGGCAAGGAGCGGTTGGGCCAAATCTCCAAGAAGGGAGATGGCTATCTGCGCAAGCTCCTCGTGGTCGGGGCTACGTCGGTGATCCGGCGTGCTCGAACCGGTGTGACGCCATCAGCTGGCTGGGTCCAGGCGTTACTGGAGCGTCGGCCATCCCGCGTCGTGACCGTAGCCATGGCCAATAAGACCGCCCGGATTGCGTGGGCGGTAATGGCGCGAGGCGAGACCTACAGACCTATCGCTAAGGTTTAACCGAGATTGCTGCGGGTCACGGGTTCGCAGCTCCGAACTGGAAGGGTGCATATGGGATGATGATGATCAGATAGCGGCCGCAGGCCAGGAAAACCCGAGGTGCTGTCGGAGCCTTTAGCTCGATAACCTGATTGGGACCTGGCCCAGCGGACTCCATCAGGGCCAGCGGCCGTCGACGCCGCGCCAACAGGCCGGACAGATGACCGCACCACCCAGATCGTCACTTCAAACCAGATTCACCCTTGCAGTGCAGGGGCCGTCCACAGATGACAGCACCAATCCAGGATGCACGCCAGGGTGCCGTCGAGACCTGCGTCGCCGCAGGTCGCCAGCATCTGCTCCAGGCTGGCGGCCTTCTGTTCGAGGTTGCGCTCCATCACCTCCAGCAGCAGCTCCTCGCGATCGGCGAAGTTGGAGTAGAAGGCCCCCTGCGTATAGCCGGCACGCGTGCAGACGGCGCGCAGCGACAGCGCCGGGATCGAGTGCTCCACGATCAGCGCCTCGGCGGCATCCAGCAGCGCCGCGCGCGTGCGGGCCTGCGATTCACTGCGGTTGAGCGGACGTGCGTGGCGTTGGGCTTGGCTCACGGCCGGCTCCGGCGCGACGGGGCGGCAGTATGCCACCGCCTTGCACAGGACGCCGTCAGCGTACGGTGACCGTTCCCGACGGAGCACGCACGGGCGGCGGACATGGCGTCAATCATCGTAGAAGCCACCCCCCGCACCGGCGCCCAGGCGACCCTTGTCGATGTAGTTCACCTTGAGATATTCGGCCCAGCCCTGCGTTGCGGGATTTGCGCTTGCGATGTTGTACGCCGTGCGCAGGCCGACAATGTCGTAGATCTGGAACGGCCCCAGCTTGGCGCCGGTCCCGATTCGCCAGGTCTTGTCGATGTCCTCCGGACTCGCCACACCTTTCAACAACAAGGCGGCGGCCGCGTTGAGCAACGGCACCAGCAGCGAATTCAGCACGTAACCCGGCTGCTCCTTGTGCAGTCGGATCGGTTCCATGCCGATTTCCGCAGCGAAGCGCGCCACCTGCTCGAACACCTCAGGATCGGTCTGCGGCGTACCCATCACTTCCGCTGTGTTCTGGCGCCAGATGTGATTGGCGAAATGCAACGCCAGGAACTTCTCCGGCCGGCCCGTCGCATCCGCGAATGCACTGGGCAGCAGCGTGGAGGAGTTGGTGGCGAAGATGGTGCCTTCGCGCGCCAGCCTGGCGAGTTCGGCATAGACTGAGCGCTTGAGTTCCAGCTTCTCCGGCACCGCTTCAATTACCAGGTCCGCGTCGCGCACGGCCTGCGCAAGGTCGCTGCTCAGTGCGATGGCCGCCGCGACCCTGGTGGTCGCCTCGGGCGTCGTCCCCGGCAGGTCGGCGGCATATGTCTGAGCCAATCGCGTCAGGGCGTCGCGGGCACGCTCCAGCGCTGCTGCGTCAATGTCGTACGCCGTGACGCTCTTGCCGTGAAAGGCGCACTGGAAGGCGATCTGCGCGCCGAGCACGCCAGTGCCCAGCACGGTCACCCGCTGCAGGCCGGAGGGCGAGGCGACGGTCTTTGTGGTGTCCTGTGTCATGTTCATGCGTCCTCCCCGGCCAGCAGGCCGGCGTCGTGGAGCAATGCACCGATCTCGGTGCGGTCGAGCCTGGCCAACACGCGGTCGCGCAGGAACGACGGGCCCGGCAACGCCAATTCTTCGCCATCGCGCAGCTGGTGCAGTGCATCCAGCAGGGTGCGGATGTCGTAGGTGGAATTGAACACTTCCGGCACGCCGCGTTCAATGCCCAACAGCGTGTAGACCGCTTCCATCGGCGTGCGCACCGAGTACTCGGTGGTGAAGATACAGTCGCGTTGCTTCGACTCCGCGAACTGGCCGATGAATGCGAAGTTCACAGCGCCCGCTGGCACCACGTCAGGGCGATCACCGGCTTGACGCGGCATGAAGAAGGCGGTGATGTACGGCATCATCACCGGCACGGTGTTGGCTCCCGTGGCTGCAAGCTCCGCGATGTCCTCAACCGGCACACCCATGTGATACAGCCATTCCTGGGTGATTTCCTCGCCGGTGCAGTCCTGCATCGGCTTCTTGACGTAATCCCCCGGCACGTCCGCGAACAGGCCATAGAGCCAGATCACGACCTGGTCCTTGGGCTGCTTCTTGAAGTGCGGCTGGCGGTTCACCGTCCAGCTCAGCAGCCAGCTGGAATCCTTGACGGTGACAATCCCGCCGGTCACCACCTTGCCGCTGAACGGGTCGCGCTTGGCGATCTTCTCGATGTACTTCGGGATACGCGCGTCCAGCGTGGTGATGGTGGCGGATTCCCATTTGGTCTCCGGAATGTGCGTGCCGAACACGTCGGGCCGCCCGAACGACGGATCCTTGGCCGCGATGCGCCGCCACAGATCCCAAGCCGGTGCCGGGCCTTCGTCCAGCAGCGCCGCGGTCTTGTGGTCGCCCTCGTTGCTGTTTTCCACCAGCGAGCCGATGGTCATGAACAACAGGTCATCGGGGCCGAGTGCCATGCCACCGGGCTGGCCGTCGCGGTTCCAGTGGATGCGCGTGGCCTGCTTGCGTCCGTTGGTGGCATCGATGTCGAAATCGACATCTGTCACCTCGGTGCAGTACTGGAACACCACGCCCTGGTCCTTCAACCACTTCACCAATGGCAGCACCAGCGATTCGTACTGGTTGAAGCGGGTGAACTTCAACGCGGAAAAATCCGCCAGACCGCCGATGTGGTGGATGAAGCGGTGCAGATAGAGCTTCATTTCCAGCGCCGAATGCCACTCTTCGAACGCGAACATGGTGCGCCAGTACATCCAGAAGTTGCTGGCGAGGAAGTCCTCACCGAACACCTCGTTGATGCGCTTGTTCTCCATCTCCTCGCGCGTGGCCATGAAGACCTTGAGCATGTCCTTCTGCGCGGCCTTGCTGAGCGTGAACTTGCCCATGTCGGGCGCAGGCTTGCCCTGTTCGATGGTGGCGCGCTGCAGGGAGAAATTGGGGTCGTCCTTGTTCAGCCAGTAGAACTCGTCGAGCACGCTGGCCCCCTCGACTTCCAGCGAGGGAATGCTGCGGAACAGATCCCACAGGCATTCGAAATGGTTCTCCATCTCGCGGCCGCCGCGGATCACGAAGCCCTTGTCCGGCTTCTCAAGTCCATCCAGTGCGCCGCCCGGCACGTCGATGCGTTCCAGGATGGTGATGCGCTCGCCCGGCATCTGGCCATCGCGGATCAGGAAGGCGGCGCCGGCCAGCGAGGCCAGGCCGGAGCCGACGAACCATGCGGATTTGCCGTCGACCCCGTCTGGCTTGCGCGGGCGGGCGAAGGCTTCGTAATTGCCACTGCTGTAATACATGTACGGCCTCCAGTCGGGGAAGTTCAAGGTCATCGATCTAGCGAAAGGTCACTCCCACGGTAATGTATATCATCTGATATTTGAATTCGATTCCTGATTAGCCCCGACCCTCAGCCGCCAGTCGCAGGATGTGCGTCGCCCACCGCCGAGCATACGGCCACCTGAAGGCGACGAGGTGGCGTCATGAGCATCAATTCCGTGCAGTTCCAGGCTGGCCTGTCCATGGCCGAGTTCATCGCCCGCTACGGCACCGAGGCCAAGTGCTACCGTGCCCTGTACCAGTGGCGTTGGCCGCAAGGCTTCCGCTGCCCGGCCTGCACTGGACGGGCCCGCTCGCGGTTTCGGCGCGGGACGACGGTCTACTACCAGTGCCGCGCCTGCCGGCACCAGACCACGCTGACCGCCGGCACGATGTTCGAGGGCACCAAGCTGCCGCTGCGCACCTGGCTGCTGGCCCTGCACCTGCTGACCGCGACCAAGACCAACCTCGCCGCGCTGGAGCTGATGCGCCACCTGGGAGTCAACTACAAGACCGCCTGGTCGGCGCGACGGTAATCGCGACGACGCGTACCGGCGCCAAGCGCCAGGCCCTGATCGATGCCGGTGCACATTATGTCGTCGCGACCGGGGAAGAGGATCTGGTAGCGAGGGTGATGGAGATAACCAATGGTCAGGGTGCGCGCGTGGTGCTCGATCCGGTCGGAGGCCCGTCGTTCGAGCCGCTGACCGAGAGCATGGCACGCGGCGGCATCCTGCTCGAATATGGCGCGCTCAGCGGCGAACCGACGCCGTTCCCGTTATTCTCCGTGCTGGGCAAGAGCCTCACGCTCAAGGGGTATCTCTACAGCGAGATCGTCTCGGACGATGCCGCCCTCGATCGCGCCAAGGCGTTCATCGTGGCGGGTCTGGAATCGGGCGCGCTCAAGCCGCGGATCGCGCGCACTTTCCCGTTCGACGCCATCCAGGACGCTCACCGCTTCCTCGAATCGAACGACCAGATCGGCAAGGTCGTCGTTACGGTCTGACCGGCATACCGGGGAGTGAGCGATCGCTCCCCCCTTCCCCGACAGAGGATCGGACCCTCGGCGCCCATGCCAAGGCTGCTCGTGGCGCAGGCTTGAGAGCATGACCGGAACCTCGCCCGATTAGAAAAACACCCGGCTCTGTGCAGGATTGAAACTCCCCCCCTGTATAGTATGCTGGAGCGATTTCTCGGGAAAACGCGATGCCACATTCATCAGAGGACAAGAAGCGAGCCATCACACGCTTGCGGCGTATCAAGGGTCAGGCGGACGCTCTGGAACGCGCGATCGAAGCGGGGGCCGATTGCGCTCCCCTGCTGCAGCAAATTGTCGCCATGCGTGGTGCGACAAATGGACTGATGGCAGAAGTGATGCAGAGTCATCTCAGGGAAACATTCGGTGCGGGCGCAGATCGGGCCGTCAGAGGCGCAGGTGGCGATCACGATGACGGCGTGGAGGGCGTAATGAAGATTCTGCGTACTTATCTTAAATGACAATTTCAGGCTCATTTTCTTGCCCGTGTTCTCCCGCACCTAGAAGCCAGCCCCTGCTGCCTTCTCTGGTTTGAGATCCTCGTTAGGACATCTCTTGTATACTGCCAGGGAGTATGATAAAGATACTCCCCACCAGTATGAGAGTGTCGACGATTTGCGCTGAGGCAACGGCCTCGCACCAGCAATCAGTTTAAGTCAACGAGGGTATCCCAACATGAAATCTCGCGCCGCTGTAGCCTTCGAGGCGGGCAAGCCACTCGAAATCGTCGAGATCGATGTCGCCCCACCCCGGAAAGGCGAAGTCCTCATACGGGTGACGCACACCGGTGTGTGCCACACCGACGCGTACACGCTGGCGGGGAGTGATCCGGAGAGTGTTTTCCCGGTGGTTCTGGGCCACGAGGGCGCGGGCATCGTTGTCGAGGTCGGTGAAGGCGTCACCAGCGTCGGGCCGGGCGATCACGTGATTCCGCTCTACACCGCCGAGTGCCGCAAGTGCGACTTCTGCCTGTCGGGCAAGACCAACCTGTGCGTCGCTGTCCGCGAAACGCAGGGTAAGGGCTTGATGCCCGATGGGACCACCCGCTTTTCGTACAATGGTCAGCCCCTCTATCATTACATGGGTTGTTCAACCTTCAGTGAATATACTGTCGTCGCCGAAGTCTCGCTCGCCAAGATCAATCCCGAGGCAAACCCCGAACATGTCTGCCTGCTCGGCTGCGGCGTCACGACCGGCATCGGCGCAGTCCACAATACCGCCAAGGTCCAGCCCGGAGACTCGGTCGCCGTGTTCGGCCTCGGCGGCATCGGCCTCGCGGCAATTCAGGGTGCGCGCCAGGCGAAGGCGGGTCGCATCATCGCCATCGACACCAATCCGTCCAAGTTCGAGCTGGCACGCCAGTTCGGTGCGACCGAGTGCATCAACCCCAAGGACCATGACAAACCCATCCAGCAAGTGCTGATCGAGATGACGGGCTGGGGCATTGATCATACCTTCGAGTGCATCGGCAACGTCCACGTCATGCGCGCCGCGCTTGAATCAGCGCACCGTGGCTGGGGTCAGTCGATCGTGATTGGCGTTGCCGGCGCGGGCGAGGAAATCTCCACCCGCCCGTTCCAGCTCGTCACGGGCCGCGTATGGAAGGGGTCCGCTTTCGGTGGCGTCAAGGGACGGACACAGCTCCCCGGCATGGTCGAGGACGCGATGAGAGGCGATATCGATCTGGCCCCATTCGTAACCCACACGATGGGTTTGGAAGAGATCAACGAGGCCTTCGCACTGATGCGTCAAGGCAAGTCGATCCGCTCGGTCATTCACTACTGACCCATCGATCCGAAGCGGCGCGAAGCGCTCGAATCGACAACTCGCCCGTCATCATGGCCCGACCCCGGCCATGATGACGCGCGCTCTGGCAAATGGGCAACGCGTCGCGATGCGGTAACAAGGGCCGAAGTGCGGTCGTTACATGCCGATAGCGGCACTGACCAGGTCCGCCTGGCCCAGGCGCTTACCAGCGGAGTGTGTGTGGTCTCGTCGCGCGACCCAACGGGAAAAATGGTTTTGTCGTAACCTTTGTCTAATGCTGGAAAAATATTTCAAAGGTACCGAACATCGGGCCAGCCTGGCCGTTGGATGTAGTGAGTCGGAAATGCATTCATCTGTTACCCGACTGATGAACCACGGGCCGCACGGGCGTATAGGGCAGGAAGACTGAATTGAAGAGCAGGGATCTTCACGCGACGACGCCGGCCACCGATCATGGGCATACGGGGCCGCCCGCTTGCGTGCAGGTTCGCGGCGCGCGCCAGAATAACCTCAAAAATGTTGACGTCGATGTACCTCGCGACGCCTTCGTGGTGTTCACTGGCATATCGGGCTCGGGCAAGTCATCGCTCGCGTTCGGCACCCTTTATGCCGAAGCCCAGCGGCGTTATCTGGAATCGGTTGCGCCCTATGCCCGTCGCCTGATCGACCAGGCCGGCGTGCCGGAGGTCGACGCGATCGACGGCTTGCCGCCTGCGGTCGCGTTGCAGCAGCAGCGCGGCTCGGCCAACGCGCGATCCTCGGTCGGCAGCGTGACGACGCTCTCCAGCCTGGTGCGGATGCTCTATTCGCGCGTCGGCGAATATCCGCGCCATCAACCCATGCTCTATGCGGAGGATTTCTCCCCCAACACGGTCGCGGGGGCCTGCGCGACCTGCCATGGCATCGGCCGCGTATATGACGCGACCGAAGAGACGATGGTTCCTGACGACAGCCTCACCATTCGCGACCGGGCGATCGCCGCCTGGCCGACCGCCTGGCATGGGCAGAACCTGCGCGATATCCTCGTTTCGCTCGGCTATGACGTCGACACGCCGTGGCGCGACCTGCGGAAAAAGGATCGCGACTGGATCCTCTTCACTGAAGAGGCGCCAACGGTGCCGGTCTATGCGGGCCTGACGCCCGAACAGACCCGGACGGCGCTCAAACGCCGCATGGAGCCGAGCTACCAGGGCACCTTCACCGGCGCGCGCCGCTATGTGCTGGAAACCTTCGCCAACACTAAAAGCGCGCTGATGAAGAAGCGCGTCTCGCAATATATCATCGGCCGCGATTGCCCGACCTGCGACGGCAAGCGCCTGAAGCGCGAAGCCCTGTCGGTCAAGTTCGCCGGCCTCGACATTGCCGAGTTCGGCGACCTTACGCTGCTCAAGCTGAAGGACTTGCTGATGCCCGTCGCGCATGGCGCGTATGGGGCGGTCTCTGCCCCCTCAAAGGGCCATGTTCTGGAAAAAGCAGCCCGCGATGCAGCGGTCGAACAACGGGTTGCGGCGGGCGGCTCTGCGCACAAGAGCGCGCCCGACGTACGCCGCACGCCCAATCTCTCCGACGAGAAGCGGATCGCCGCCCAACGCCTTGCCTGCGAATTGATCGAGCGGCTAGAGCCGCTGATCGATCTTGGCCTTGGCTACATTTCGCTCGACCGCAGCACGCCGACGCTCTCCTCCGGAGAGCTGCAGCGCTTGCGGCTTGCCACGCAATTTTCGTCACAGCTTTTCGGCGTGGTCTATGTGCTTGACGAGCCTTCGGCAGGGTTGCACCCGGCAGATGGCGAAGCCTTGCTCACCATCCTCGAGCGTCTCAAGGCGGCGGGCAACTCCCTGTTCGTCGTCGAACATGATCTCGACGTGATCCGCCGCGCGGAATGGCTCGTCGATGTCGGGCCAGGAGCCGGGGAAAAGGGCGGTGAAGTCCTCTACAGCGGGCCGATAGAGGGGCTTGCCGACGTCGAGAATTCGATCACCCGCCGCTACCTGTTCGCAGAGCCGCTCCGCAGTGAGCGCACACCGCGCGATCCCAAGGCATGGCTACGCCTGGAAGGGATCAGGCGGAACAATCTCCATGGTCTCGACGTCGAGTTTCCCATCGGCTGCTTCACCGCTGTCACCGGCGTTTCGGGATCGGGTAAATCCAGTCTTGTCAGTCAGGCGCTGCCCGAGCTCGTCACGGAACACCTCGGCGGCTCCCCCGTGGCCGAGGAGGAGGATATCGATCCGCTGCTCGATGTTGCGCAGAACGACACTGAAGGACGCATTGTCGCAGGCATGGAGCATGTTCGCAGGCTGGTGCGGGTCGATCAGAAACCGATCGGCCGCACGCCGCGCTCGAACCTATCCACCTACAGCGGCATGTTCGACCATGTGCGACGGATCTTCGCTGATACGCCGCTCGCCCGCCGGCGGCACTACAGCCCGGGAAGGTTCTCGTTCAACGTCGCGCAAGGCCGCTGCCCGGTGTGCGAGGGCGAGGGATACGTCATGGTGGAGCTGCTGTTCCTGCCGAGCGTTTTTGCGCCGTGCTCGACCTGTCATGGCTCTCGCTACAACCCGCAAACGCTCGAAGTCGAATGGAACGGGCGCAATATCGCCCAGGTGCTCGAACTGACGGTCGACGACGCGTGCGATTTCTTCGCTGGCGAGGCATCTGTGATGCGCTCCCTCGACGTGTTGCGGGAGATCGGTCTTGGCTATCTGAGGCTCGGACAGCCTGCGACCGAGCTGTCTGGCGGGGAGGCGCAGCGTATCAAGCTGGCGACTGAACTGCAACGCGCCCAGCGCGGCAACACGATCTACATCCTCGACGAGCCCACTTCGGGGCTTCACCCCTCCGATGCCGACCGGCTGATGCAACACCTGCAGGGCCTCGTTGACGCTGGCAATACCGTCGTCGTCGTCGAACATGACATGCGCGCCATCACGCAGGTGGACTGGGTCATCGATCTGGGACCGGGGGCTGGGGAAGATGGCGGCCGTATCGTTGCCAGCGGCGTCCCTGGCGTCGTTGCGGAAGCAGAAGGCAGTCTCACCGCCCCCTATCTCAAAGCGGCGCTGTAGGTCGTAAACCTGGCCGGACGCACGTTCGATCAGGCCTATCTCCACCGTACGCACGCTGAAATGGTCGAATCTGAAAACGGGAGCCGGCGAGGTGTCACCGCGGGTGACGCGGCTTGGGGATTGAGTGCTCGGAAGTGCGCCGTTTTCGTCTGATACTAGGCGTAGCGGACAGTCAATCGTCGGCCATCCGCTACGCCTGTTTGTGAGGACCTTCACTAGGGAGCGCGCCCTCACATGGTTCGTCGAAACCGTCCCGTATTAATTCGAGGCCGCAGGCCCAGCGCCCGCACCTTCCGCGATTTGCTCAACGAGCTTGCCACAGAAGGCGGGTAAATCATCGGGGTCGCGGCTGGTCACAAGGCCGTTGGCGACCACGACTTCCTCATCGGCCCATGTAGCGCCGGCGTTCTCGATATCGACCTTCAGCGTCGGGTAGGACGTCAAGGTGCAACCCTCAGGAACGCCCGCCTCGATCAATGTCCAGGGTGCATGGCATATCGCGGCAACCGGTTTTTTCTGATCGAAAAAAGCCCGGATGAAGTCAATTGCCTCGGCGCTGCCGCGCAGCTTGTCGGCACCGACAGTCCCTCCGGGCACAACTAGTCCGTCGAAATCGTCGGCTCTGACATCGGAAAATGCTCTGTCGATAGTATAGCTGCCGCCCTCGTCGAGATCGTTATTGACCGTGTGAGCCTCGCCCGGTCAAAACTGACCACGGTCACTTTGCCGCCAGCCTCCTCGACAGCTTGCTTGGGCTTCGAGAACTCTGGTTCTTCCGTCCCGCGGGTGCGATCAGAATGGCAACTGATTTGCCCTCTAACGTCATCATTTATTCCCTATTTCGGAGAAGACTAAGGTCAGGCGGTCGGCTTAAGCACGACCTTTGTCCATCCATCATCGCGCGCATCGAAATGCTTGTAGGCGTCTGGCGCCTGATCGAGCGGCAGTCGGTGCGAGATGATTTGGGCAGGATTAGCCCGGTTTTGCTCGATCAGCTTCATCAGTCGCCGGTTGTAGTGCTTTACATTGCACTGGCCGGTACCGATCTTCTGGCCCTTGAACCAGAAATTGCCGAAGTCGAACGCCATCTTGCCTTCCTTCTGGAGATCGTCAGGCGCATTCGGGTCTTCCGGGATGAACACGCCTACGACGCCGATGCCGCCGGTGGCCTTCGTGCTTTTTACGAGGCAGTTCATCGTGTAATTGCTGCGCTCCTTGCCGTGGCGATCGCAACACTGGTATCCGACCGCCTCGACCCCCCGGTCGGTCCCTAGGCCGCCGGTCGCGTCAAGGATTTGCTGGGCGGGATCGCCCTTGCGCATGTCGATCGGGATCGCGCCCATTGCCTCGGCCAGCTGCAGGCGATCATCGTGGGAATCGACCACGAAGATCTGAGAGGCACTGCGGATTTCCGCTGAGTGGGCGGCCATTAAACCGACCGGACCGGCGCCGTAGATCGCGATGCTTTCGCCAGGCAGGAAACCGGACAGTTCGACGCCATGCCAACCCGTCGGGAAGATGTCGGAGAGCATGACATAGTCATCCTCCTTCTCCTCAGCGTCCTCAGGCAGCTTCAGACAATTGAAGTCCGCATAAGGAACGCGCATCAACTCGGCCTGACCACCTTGCCACGGACCCATCTCGGCAAAGCCATACGCTGCGCCGGCGGTTCCAGGGTTGGTCGTGAGGCAAAAACCCGTCAAACCGCGTTCGCAATTTTCGCAGAAACCGCAACCGACGTTGAACGGCATGCACACGCGATCGCCCTTCTTGATACGGTCTACGGCAGCGCCGACTTCGATGACCTCGCCAAGGTTTTCGTGACCGAAGACCCTGCCCTTCTCAAAGCTGGTACGGCCCTCATACATGTGAAGGTCCGACCCGCAGATATTGGTCGTGGTCAGCCGGATGATAACATCGGTCTGCTTTTCGATCTTGGGATCATCGATGGTATTGACAGAAACATCTTTGGCCCCGTTGTACACGACAGCTTTCACGGTTCTCCTCCTTTCGTTGCTCTTCCCAACGCGTCATCAAATCGTAAGCTTGCTGATGATCCGGTCCATCGCAACGGCGGAGGACATCGCACCTTCCAAGTGATCTCAGTTTCCTGAACCTTCTGCTACCTGAGAGGTTCCTTCTCGTAGGGCCATCCTGGGATCTATTCACGGCGGTTTTCTGAATGACTGGGCCAGAACAGCCGAATAACGGGCCAAATCGATGTGCTCAAGAATCTCCCGCGAACCAATGGTGCCGTTACGTCGCGACACATCAACGGCGCCTTATCAGTAAATTCAGAGGTGTGATAAGCGCAAAAGACAAGGCCATCCACTATCGCGGATGACCTGTCATATCCATTTATTTATTTCCCGATCCGACCGGGCCATCCATTCCGGATGGAAACACGAGCCTTACCCTGCAGTCAAACGGCAGCTTAGGGTGCCCACCGCTCCGCTATTTCGCGGCCAGCAGGGTGTACTTGTGAATCTGCGGCGGTTCAGAAAACAGTTCTTCTGCCTTGTCCATCAGTGCGGCGGCAACCTTGCCGTCAAGATGGGCCTGCCGTTCCTCCTCTGTGTCGAACGTATCGAAGATCGCATACGCACCGGGACCTTCCTCGATCGCATACCAGGTCAGAGTGCCCGCCTCAGCTTGAACGAGCGGCAATGCCGAGGTCAGGAAATTGGCGACATCGCGCTCTTTTCCGGGCTTGGCCTTCAGTGGTACATACAGGGCAAGTTTGGGCATAAATGACTCCTCAAGTGAAACGGACAGATATTATTCGGCAAAGTAACGGACGAGCGGGCCGGTACGTTCCCCATGAGGCGGAGCACACGCGGCCCCGCCTCCTCGTCGAAATCAGAACTGCTGTGCGGTCGGCCGGATGACGATCGCGTTGACGTCGACGTCATCAGGTTGTTCGACAGCGAACGCGATAGCACGCGCCACCGATGCCGCCGGGATGGCCTGCTTGTAGAAGTCCAGCACCGTCTCGGCAGCCGCGCCAGAGGTCGTGAACTTCAAATCGCTTTCGACAGCTCCAGGCTCGATTGACGTGACCCGGACCTTTTCCCCCACCTCGTGGCGCAAGCCCTCGCTGATCGCGCTGACGGCGAACTTGGTGCCGGAGTAGACCGTGCCGCCCGGTGCGAAGACCTTGATGCCCGCAACCGAGCTCAAGTTGATGATGTGACCGCTGCCCTGCTCGAGAAAACCGGGAAGGGCCGCCGCGATGCCGTAGAGCGTACCCTTCAGATTGACGTCGATCATCTGGTCCCACTCGTCGGTGTTGACCTCGGCCATCGGACGGATCGGCATCAGCCCGGCGTTGTTGATCAGCACGTCGAGGCGGCCGAAGTCGGCAATGATTGCGGCGACGACGGACTGGACCGCCGATTTGTCGGTCACGTCCAGCGCGTAGCTACGTGCCGTGCCGCCAATTGCGGCGATGTCCGCGACGACCTCATCGAGCCTGTCCTTGCGCCGCGCGGCGATGGCCACCTTCGCGCCGCGTTCCGCGAGAAGACGCGCGGTTTCTGCGCCGATGCCGGTGCTGCCGCCGGTAATGAGAACGACCTTGCCTTCGATACCCTTGGTCATGACTGTATTCCTTCAAGTCAGTTGTTGATTTTTCGCCGGATCGCGGCTCCGCGGGAGCCCGCCCGGCCTGATGGGGTCACCGCGAGCGCAACAGGACGGGAGCCGCGCCCACCTTGATGCGGAGCAGCTCGTAGGGCTTGCGGCGCAGGTCTCGGCCGCCGTGGAAGCCGGGCTGGCGGTGGAGCTGGTTGGTGGTGAAGTAGAGATATCCGTCGGTGCCGATCGACAGCGTGTCGGGCCAGCTGATGCGCGGGTTGCTGACCACCGTCGTCCAGCGGCCCTGGTCGAGCACGCGGATTGCGTTGTTCTCGTAATCGCCGGCGAACACGCGGCCCTTGTCGTCTTCGGCTATCCCGTCCGAGGCGCCTTTGCGCCCCAGGCTGCGGACCGCGCGGCCCAGCTCCTCCTCGGACACCGCGGGATCGCGCAACAACGCCGTGGGCACCGCGTGAAGCGTGCGGCCCGACAGCGGACCATAATACAGCAGGCTGCCGTCGGCGCTGAGCGCAATCGCGTCGCTCGCGATTGCTACCGGCGTCGCGGGTCCATCGGCGGGACGGTTCATGAGCACCGCGCCGTCGACGACCGGGGTGAAGCCGGGCTCGGGGTTGGTCGTCGCATGGTTCGACAGGCGCCGGATTGCACGCCCGCTGGCGATATCGACGACGATGATGCCGCCGACACCGGCGTTGCTGCTGTCGGTGATGTAGGCGACGCCCTCGGCGCCCTGACGCAGATCGAAGCGCACGTCGTTGAGGTAGGTCGTGGGCAGCACCACGCTGGGCGGCAGGACGATCGTCTTCACCACCCGGTCGGTCGCAAGGTCGATTGCCACCAGCTTTGCACCGCCGGCCTGCGGTTGAGAGAATTTGGGCGCCGCCGTGTCGAGCACCCACAGGCGATTGGCGCCGTCTGCCACCACGCTCTGCACCGAGATGAAATGCCCCGCCGGGTCGGCCGGATCGGGCCGGTTGGTCGCGGCGTCGGGATAAGGCACCGCCTTGCCGTCGACCAGCTCGGCAACCGTGAACGGCGCGTTGTCGCCCCATTGCGGGAAGTTGACGAAAATGCGCCCGTTGGGGGCGACGGTCACGCCAGTCGGCATCGCGCCATCGAAGGTCGCGACCTGTTCGATCTGGGGCGCGGATGCACCCTCGCGGGTCATCGCGCAGGCGGCGAGCGAGAGGGCAGCGCCAGCGGCCAGAAGCATTTTGACCGAGGTTTTCATGGTGTCATTTCTTTGAGGATGCGGCCCGCTTCGTGGGGCTCGGACCGGAGGTATTGCGGCGGCGCCTTGACCGATGCGCCGAGCGCGGCGGCGGCGTGCCAAGGCCAGCGCGGATCCCACAGCGCAGCGCGGGCAATGGCTATGGCGTCGGCATGCCCGTCTTCGAGGATGCGCTCTGCCTGGTGTGGATCGGTGATCATTCCGACCGCCACGACAGGCATGGCAACCGCGTCCTTGACCGTCCGCGCCAGCGGCACCTGATAGCCGGGGCCGACAGGGATCTGCTGGCGCGGGTCGAGGCCGCCGCTGGACACGTGGATCGCCGAACAACCGCGCCGCTCCAG
Organism: Brevundimonas sp. P7753; assembly: GCF_013386595.1. NCBI lineage: Bacteria > Pseudomonadati > Pseudomonadota > Alphaproteobacteria > Caulobacterales > Caulobacteraceae > Brevundimonas > Brevundimonas sp. P7753. Next base: position 35,588 of record NZ_JACARP010000008.1, read on the forward strand.
TTCCTGCGCAAACCGTGCGGTTTCTTCCGCTGTCCAGCCGCCTTCAACCCAGTCGGCCCCGGAAACGCGGACGGTCACCGGGCGGTCGGCCGGAAACGCTTCGCGCACGGCAGCGAACACTTCGAGCGGGAACCGCATCCGGTTGTCGAGACTGCCGCCGTATTCATCGCCGCGCCGGTTGGAGATCGGCGAAAGAAACTCGTGGAGCAGATAGCCATGCGCGACGTGGATCTGGATGGCTTCGATGCCGAGCCTGCCGGCTCGCCGGGCGGCATCCGCGAACGCCTCCCGGATGCGGGCAAGAGCCGGCTTGTCCAGTTCGACAGGGGGATGGTCGTCCGGAGCGAAGGGAATGGCGCTGGGTGCCACGGTCTGCCAGCCATTCTCCGTATCGGGGGCGATTTGCGTTCCGCCGTGCCACGGCTTGGCGCAGCTCGCCTTGCGGCCGGCATGCGCCAGCTGGATGATCAGCGGCATGTCCGACCACCGGCGCACGCTTTCGAGCACGCTTTGCATCGCCGCTTCAGTACGGTCGTCGTAGAGGCCGACGTCACCGTAGGTGATGCGCCCTTCCGGGCTCACAGCAGTCGCCTCGATCGTTAGCGCGCCGGCGCCCGATAGCGCCAACTGGCCGAGATGCATCTGGTGCCAGTCGGTCATCGCGCCGTCGACTGCCGAATACTGGCACATCGGCGCGATGACGATGCGGTTGGCGAGCCGCAGCCCGCCAACCTCAATCGGTTCAAACAATTTCGCCATCACCATTCGCCCGTGTTGGGCATGGAGGCCCAGGGTTCGGCCGGAGCCTTGTGTTCGCCCTTCTGCAGCAGTTCGATCGAGATCCCGTCCGGCGAGCGGACGAACGCCATGTATCCGTCACGCGGGGGGCGATTGATCGTCACGCCGCCCGCCTGCAGTCGCGCGCACGTTTCGTAGATGTCGTCGACCCCGTAGGCGAGATGGCCGAAGTTTCGGCCGCCCGTGTATTTCTCGGAAGCGCTGCCATCCTCGGGCGGCCAGTTGTACGTCAGCTCGACCTCGGCATCGCCCTGCTCGCCGTCGCCGCGGAAATCCTCGTCGGCGGCAAGGTAGATCAGCGTGTAACGCCCGGCCTGGTTCTCCATGCGCCGGGTCTCCCTGAGACCCAGCAGCGTGAAGAACCGGACCGCCGCCTCGGGATCGGCGACGCGCAGCATGGTGTGGAGATACCGCATGATCAGACGTCCTTGTCCTTGAGGGCTTCCATCACGAGCTCCGCGGTGCGGGTTGCGCTGGCGGGGTTCTGGCCGGTCACAAGGTTGCCGTCGCGCAAAGCGAATGGGGCGAAATCGGGGCCGCTCTCGTGCTTGCCGCCAAGTTCCTTGAGGCGCGTTTCGAGCAGGAACGGCACGGCCTTGTCGAGGCCGACCGCGCGTTCCTCGCTGTCGGTGAAGCCCGCGACACGGCGGCCAGCCACGAGGGGCGTGCCATCGGCCTTCTTCGCCGAGACCAGCCCTGCCGGTCCATGGCAGACGGCGGCAACGATCTTGCCTTCGCGGTCGAAGCGTTCGACCAGGCGGGCCAGTTCGTCGCTGCCGGGGTAGTCGAACATGGTGCCGTGGCCGCCGGGCAGGAACAGCGCGTCGTAGCCGGCGGGATCGATGCTTGTGAATACAGGGGTGCTGGTAACCTCGGCCTTCAGGGCCTCGTCCTTCAGATAGCGCTCGACCGAAGCGTCGTTCTCGCCGTCGGCGTTGACGCTGCGCTGGTCGACGGGGATGGCGCCGCCCTTGATCGAGGCCAGCGTCACCTCGGCGCCCGCATCGCGGAAGGCATAATACGGGGTGGTAAGTTCCTCGAGCCAGACACCCGTCGGTTCGGTGCCGGGAATCATTCGGTCGGCGGAGGTGGCCACCATGAGAATGCGGGTCATCGTCAATTGTCCTTTTCCATTGATGTCGGGGACACGAGCAAACGCAACCGGCGCAGCCGCACCCGCCACAAAGACAGCGGTGAGTGCTTTCAGCAGTTGGCGGCGATTTTGCATTCGATCGTTCCTTTCGGCGGCTTAGATACGCAGGGAACGGCATCATGAAATCCAGCGGGAATGGCGGACGGCCATAAATCCGCTTATGGAACCGGAATGTCCCTCCTGCAGTTGCGCACCTTCGTCGAAGTCTACCGCCGTCTTTCACTGAGCGCGGCGGCCCGGGCAATCGGCATCACCCAACCGGCGGCGTCGCAGCACATCGCCTCACTCGAAGCGCAATTGGGCCGTCCCTTGTTTGATCGCCATTCGCGGGGTGTTCGACCAACAGCGATTGCCGACGATCTGGCGGCTTCGATCGGAAGCAGCCTCGACACGGCGGAATCGGCACTGGCCAGCGCGCGGGCCCGATCGTCGCGCATCTCGGGCACGGTCCACATCGCCGCGCCGTCGGACCTGCTGGGCGAAATGATCACGCCCCGGCTGGCTCCGCTGCTGGAGGCAGGGCTGGACCTGCGCCTGCATATCGGCGGGCGCGAGGCGCTCTATGCCTTGCTCCTGGAGGACAAGGTGCACCTGGCCGTCACCGCCTCGCAACCCGAAGATCCGCGGTTGGCCTTCCATGCGCTGGGCGAGGAACACCTGCGCGCCGTAGCCTCGCCCGCCGTGGCCATGCGGATTGCCGAATTGCCGCTTGCCGACGGGCTCAACCGGACGGCCCACCTCGCCTACGACCTCGACCGGCCGCTGCTGCGAACCTGGCTCCATGCAAACCAGCTCGAGCTGACGAGCCAGCCCGCGTTGACCGCGCCCGATTTGAGAGTATTGCGATCGGGATTGTGCGCGGGTCTCGGCTGGACGGTGATGCCCGGCTATCTCACCCGCAGCGAACGCGCTGCCTGCACGCTGATCGAGATACCCGCCCCGGTCACGGTGCCGCGCAACGCTTACTACCTCGTCTGGGCACGCTCATCGCTGCGACACCCGCGCGTGGCCATGGCTCGGGACGCCCTGATTGCTGCACTCCGAATATAATTGTGGCGACGCCTATTGGGCCGTCAACGGCCTAGCCATTCCCCGTCATGACCAGCACCCGAAGCTGCCTGAGATCGCGGCTCCTACATTCTCAATGCATGGGCCGGAGATTTCTGCCGTCGCGAACCTCGCTTGATGGCCTTGATGCGATCTTCGCACCGATAGATCAGGGCCAGCAAATCACCGATCTGGCTGATTTCCCGAGCAGCCTGGAGCCGGGTCCGACTATTTGCGATCTGTTCGAGCAAGGCATCGATCTCTCCTTCACCGCCCTTGCTCCGAACCGCATGGGCAGTCTGACGTGACCCCCAGAAACTCCTCCAGGAATAGCTAGAGTCCGCCCTAACGAAGGACGGACAGAATGAAGCGATCACGGTTCACGGAAGAGCAGATCATCGGGATCCTGAGGGCCCTCGCCCAGGAGCGTCGCCGGTTCGGCTACCGCCGCCTGCACGTCCTGCTGCGGCGCGAGGGCCATGCGGTCAACAGGAAGCGGGTTCAGCGGATCTATCGTGAGGAACGGCTGACGGTGCGCCCGCGCGGCGGTCGGAAGCGAGCAATGGGCAGGCGGCGACCGCTGGACCTGCCGCTGGTGGCCAACCAGCGCTGGTCGCTGGACTTCGTCTCTGACCAGATGACGGACGGGCGGCGCTTCCGCATCCTGACGGTGATCGACAACTTCACCCGCGAGTGCCTGGCGTTGGTGGCCGACACCTCGCTGTCGGGCGCTCGGGTGGCGCGAGAGTTGGACGCCGTCATCCGGCAGCGGGGCCGACCCGACACCATCGTCAGCGACAACGGCACGGAATACACCTCGAACGCCGTCCTGGCGTGGGCCGACGACACCGGCGTCGGCTGGCATTACATCGCGCCGGGCAAGCCCCAGCAGAACGGCTTCAATGAGAGCTTCAACGGGCGCCTGCGTGACGAGCTGCTGAACGAGACGCTGTTTCGATCCCTGCCGCATGCGCGCGCGGTGCTCGAGGCCTGGCGGCGTGACTACAACGAACGGCGACCGCACTCGAAGCTCGGCTGGCTGACGCCGCAGGCCTACGCGCAAGCCCTTGCTGGAAACGCAGGGCGGCCTGCTGCGCTGGTTGACGGCTGCGCAGGCCGCCCTATTGCCAACCCAACCAATCTCTACCCAGATCAACCTCGGACTCTTGTTATGGCTGGATGAGAAACGGGGGTCACGTCACCGTCCAGGCCGGGGGATCGGAGGCCGGGAAGGATTCGAGCGAGGCTTCGAGCACCGGATCGAATTCGGCCTGTTCTTGCGACGACAGGTCCACCGTGCCTTTCTGCTCGACCGCGCGCCGGAGGCGGTGATCCGAGCGACCGTGATCCACGCGGGACGGGATGCGGAAGGCTTCCGGCGCATCGGCTCCCTTGTGGAGTCGATGCCGTTCCTCTCCCCGCCAGCGGTCAGGCGCATGCCGGTGAGCCACATCCTCACGCACGAAATAGCGCCAGTCCTGCCGCTCCGCGAATTCCACGGCGCTTTCGCGGTCGGGAAATTTCAGCCGGATCGAACGGTAGGGATCGTTGCTGGAGGTATATCCCATCAGCGGCTCGACCTGCAGGGGTCGAGACGGCTCGAATTCCAGTATCCAGTAGTTGGGCCGCGGCGCCGACGTCATCGCGGAACGAGCCGGCCGGTAAATGATCGCGGTCGGAACGTCCCAAGACCTCATGTTGGTCCCGGGTATCGTCGGCGGAAAGGGCGGGCGGTTATGGCCGCGCATCATGACGTTTCTCCTTCTTAATCTTTGCGAGCTCCGCTCCAAAATTGAGATCGTCAAGTTTCTCCATTCGCGTCGAGTTGCGGCGAATGGCGCTCGCCGCATTCGTTGAGGTCAAGGCCGTGTTCTGGAGCACGTCAGATCGCATTGCCGTTGTCAGATCGGCAACGGACTGCATCACCTTTTCGCCGTCAGCTTCGGAAAGCGCGCCGTCCGCAAAGCCGGACAACAGGGCGTCGAGAACGACCTCAAAGCGGATCACAACCTCTTCGCTGGCTACCACCGCAAGCTTATGATTGAGAACCCTCAGATCATCGATCAGCCCGGCCTCATGCTTTGCGTTCTCGACAATTTCCGCGACCTTTTCTATGCACGACATGTATATATCGCATTGCTGCTGAAGGATGATAACCCTTCCTTCTTTCCGAAGCTCGAGTTCTGTCTGACGATTGAGGAGAGCGGCGGTAAGAGCGATCGTGACGACGGCGCCCAGAAAGACCAGCGTCACCTCTTGGGCAAACGGCAGAGGCTCTTCCGACATATACATTGCGCGAAACATAAAATAGATGCCGACCCCAAACGAGGTGGCGACAACTAGGTAGGCAAGATCGCGCAGGCTGTACTTCATTGGCGATCGTCCTCTTTGCAATCTGCCCTCAGCCGAACATTGGGCTTCTCGCAGCTTTGTTCTTCGCCACTCGGCTGCGGGAAAACCGGCGTCGGACCGCTGCCGAAAGGATTGAAACCAGCCTTTAGACAGCGGTCAAAGATTGTCTCGTCCCATCGAGTAAAATCATCCTCGTTGCCGATGGGCCGCCCGGTCGTCATTCCGCGAGTCATGTGCCTACGGCTTGGTTGGCTTCGGGACTTTTGTCGTGCTCCGTGTGATTGGCGCGGCGCAGCCGCAGGCCCAACATGAGCATCATTGCTCCGAAGAAGGCGGCGTAAAAGCCAAGAAGCCAGCCAAGCGCAAGAAAACTTTCGAGCGGGCGCGTCAGCAGCATCCAGGTCACTAAGACCCCCAGGGTAACGGACAGAAGGCCGCTCAGGATGAGCCAGATTTCGCCCTTGATATCCTTGCGCAGGCGAATCGCCGCCACGACTTCCAGGACGCCGGAGAACACGGACCAGAATGCGATGCTGGCCCAGAGGAATGTCGCAAGCACGAGCGTCGCGACAAAGGGCGAGACAACCACGACGACGCCGGTGGCGATCCCCAGGAGGCCGCTGAACATCAGCCAGCCCCAGCGTTTGCCCTTGCGGATGTTACGTATCGCGGCGACGAGGCCGAACACGCCGTCGGCAAAGGCGAACGCGCCGAAGACCAGCGTGAGCGCCAGAAGCGATTCCGCAGGCATGACGAAGGCCAGCACCGCGATGATCAATGCGAGCACGCCGCGCAACACGAATGCCCACCAATTCCGGGACAGGCTGCACAGCATGTCTTGCATCTTGTCGGTCGGGTTTTCATAGGCTGTTCTCATTGGTCCATCTCCTGTTCCTGTTTCAACTCAGTTTTCTGCGTTTGTCTCCGCGCCGGCGAGCGCGGCAGCCACGCGGCGCCGGTACTCGACTGGCTGGGGCAGGCGCTGCGTCAGGGCAATTTCCCGTTCGATGGGCGCGCGCCCCGATGCCTCGCTGATCAACCCCGCTTCGACAAGCTTTCTGCGCAGTGTCTCGCCCGCCTTCTCGGCGATTTCTTCGACCTCTGCTTCGGAAAGGCCGAGGAGGTCCGCCGTCTCCGCAAGCGTGGCGTCGTCTAGGTGGAGCCGATAGAGAACGCGGCGTTCGACCGACGGAAGATCGGCGATTGCCCGGTGCAGCGTCACGGCGATATCATGACGACTCATTTCGGTCTCAGGATCCGTGCCGCCGTCGTCGGCGATGAGTTCCTCCAGCCTCAACACGTCGTCGGGCTGGTAGAACTCGAACATCTCCTCATCAGACTCGGTAAGCTCTCCGCCAGGCGCCTGGGGCGCTTCGTAGATCGAGGCGGCATCCTCGGGCACCGCGCGGCGCGCAGCCTGCGCCTCGGCCTCGACGGTCTCGAAGGCCAGCTGCGTCAGCCAGTCCCGGACGGAGAATTCGGTCGGCCGCCGCTCGAAGCGGTTGAGCCCGTTGAGGATCGTCGCATCGACGATATCGCCAACGCTCAGGTAGCCAGCCGGCACAGACCCGCTACACTCGAGATAGGTCAACTCGCGCCTGACGGTATCGTAGACCGTATCGAGATGATCCTCGATCAGGTCGAAGAAGAGTTGGCGCCGGTCCGCTTCCGCCGCATCCCGCGCGGACGGCAGCGGGGCGCCGATCCGGCGCCGGCGGGCGGGACGCTTGTATTCAGGCTCGTGCTTGAGGCGCGCCACATGCCGGTCAACTCGCTGGCGCAGGTCGGCAAAGGCCTTGCGCAGGACAGGCTCGATCTTGAACCCCTCTTCCTGTGCCGCGATCACGCCCGAGGGCAGTTGCAGGCGCAGGCTGACCTCGATGCGCGTCTTGCCGCTCGTCTGGGTGGCGACGACTTCGAGCCGGACGAGATCCTCGCGGAAGCGTACAAGATGCGGTTCAAGTTGCCGCACCTCTTCCTCGATGACCTCAGGCGCGCGCTGTTGGCCGTGCCGGTCGAGATTGCGAAATGCTCTGATGACTTCCATGCCGTATGACCTTGCTTGTCGCTTTTTGACGAAATGAGCCGGCGCGACCGTCATCGCGCCGGCCAGTCCTTCACGACGTCATCCGGTAGACTTATCGCCCTTGGACTGCTCCTTATCATTGGCGTCGACTGGGACATCGGGCGTCGGAGCGTCCGCCTTGTTTTCGGCAACTGCGCTGGACTCGCCGATCCCGGCTTGGGCCGGATCGTCCGGGCTGTCTTCACCGGTGTCCCTTGCGATCTTTTCGAACACGACCTTCTGTTCGTCCGCTGACCAGGCGACGCGGACCTTGTCGCCATCCTCGATCCGCCCCGAGAGCAATTCGCGAGCCAACTCGGTCTCCAGCTCCGACCGGATCAGCCGGCGTAGCTCGCGGGCACCGAATTCGGGACGGAAGCCGACCGCGCCGAAGTGATCCACGACGCTCACATCAAGTTCGAGTTCGACGCCCTGGGTGAGGGCGGTCCGCTTCACCCGGTTGAGCTGCAACTCGACGATCTGGCGGATCTCCGACTGATTCAGCGAATGGAAGACGATGATCTCGTCGATCCGGTTGATGAACTCTGGCCGGAAATGACCGCGCAACACCTCCATCAGTTCGGATTTCTGCTTGGCCTCGTCGAACTCCCTGCTGCCGCGTTTCGTGAGGTTGCGCTGGATGATGTCCGAACCGAGGTTCGAGGTGGCGATGATGATGGTGTTAGTGAAGTCCACCACGCGGCCCTTGCCATCTGTCAGGCGGCCATCGTCGAACACCTGAAGCAGGATGTTGTAGACATCGGGATGCGCCTTTTCGATCTCGTCGAGGAGCACGACCGAGTAGGGCCGACGGCGCACCTTCTCCGTCAGCTGCCCGCCTTCGTCGTACCCGACGTAGCCCGGAGGTGCGCCAACCAGCCGGGCAACCGAGTGGCGCTCGCCATACTCCGACATGTCGATACGGATCAGCGCATCCTGGTCGCCGAAGATCACCTCCGCGAGCGTCTTGGCCAGTTCCGTCTTGCCAACCCCGGTCGGCCCGAGGAACAGGAAGGTCGCGGTCGGACCGGAACCTTCGCGCAGACCCGCACGCGCCAGGCGCACCGCATCGGCCACGGCGCGGATCGCTTCTTCCTGGCCGATGACGCGCTCGTGCAGCTTCTCCTCGAGCTTGAGGAGCTTGTCCTTCTCCTCGGTGGTCAGGTCCGTGACCGGAACGCCGGTGATCTTGGAGACGATCTGCGCGACGTGATCGGCGCGCACCTCGGCGGTCGCCGAAGCCTGATCGCGCTTCCAGATCTCCAGAAGCTCGTCCAGCTCCTTCTGCTTCTGCTCCAGCTCCTTCTTCAGTTCCGCTGCCCGGTCGAATTGCTTGCGGGCTGCGGCATAGTCCTGCTCGCGCCTGATCTGCGCGGCTTCGGCCTCCAGCTCCTGGACGTCCACGGGGCGCGCTGTGGCGCTGATCTTCACCCGTGCGGCTGCCTGATCGATCAGGTCGATCGCCTTGTCGGGCATGAAGCGGCCAGTGATGTAGCGATCAGAAAGCTCGGCCGCCGCGACGATGGCCTCGTCGGTGATCGTCACCTTGTGGTGCGCCTCCAGCGTGTCGCGCAGGCCGCGCAGGATCATGATGACCTGAGCTATCGTGGGTTCCTCGACATAAACCGGTTGGAACCGTCGCTCGAGCGCCGCGTCCTTCTCGATGTACTTCTGGTACTCGTTGAGCGTCGTCGCACCGATCAGGTTCAGCTCCCCCCGCGCCAGCGCCGGCTTGAAGGTGTTGGCGATGTCGAGACCACCTTCGCCGCCGCCCTGGCCGGCGCCGACGATGGTGTGGATCTCGTCGATGAACAGGACCAGGCTGTCCTTCTCCTCGGTGATCTCCTTGAGGATCTTCTGCACTCGCTCCTCGAACTCGCCGCGATACTTCGACCCGGCCACCATCGAGTTGATGTTGAGCTCGACCAGCCGCTTGTCGCGCAGCGCCTCGGGCACTTCGCCCGCGACGATCCGTTGTGCAAGTCCCTCGACGATGGCGGTCTTGCCCACGCCGGGCTCGCCGATCAGCACCGGGTTGTTCTTTTTCCGGCGGGCCAGCACTTCGATCGTCGTCTCGATCTCGCGGGCGCGGCCGATGACGGGATCGAGCTTGCCCTCGCGGGCGAGCTTCGTCAGGTCACGGCTGAACTGGTCGAGATCGGGGGTGTTCGACGGAGTCTCGACGCGGCCTTCCTCGGCTCCCTTGCCGACCACCTTCGTCACCTGCTGACGCAGCGCCTGCGGCGTCAACCCCAGCTTGCGCAGCATCGCGGCCGCGAGGCCTTCGCCCTCTTCGGCGAGCCCGATCAGCAGATGTTCCGGCCCGACATAGGAATGGCCAAGCTCGTTCGAGGCGATGAAGGCCCGGTTCAGCGCGTCCTTGAGACGCGGGCTGACACCGATTTCGCCTTCCGTCTTGGCGTCTCCACGCTTCGCTTCCTTCTCGATCTGGCGCCGCAGATCGTCCACATCGACCTTGAACTGTTCCAGGATCGTCTTGACTACGTCAGACGAGGTCAATGCCAGAAGCAGATGTTCGGTATCGACCTCGCTGCGCCCGAATTCCCCGGCCTTCTGTGCGGCATCCTGCAGCAGCTTGTTGCCCTGTTCGCTCAGCCGGTCGGCGATGGTGCGTCCGCCGCCGCGCCGCGATCCACGCCGCGGCGCGCCCTCGTCGAAAGTGGCGTCGACGACAGCGTCATCGCCATCACCCATAGAGCCGAGCGTGCCGCCTCGCAACGGACTGTCACCAAAGAGGCTGCCGAAACTGCTCTCGCCGAAGAACTCGTCAAGAAGGGAACGCCGTCCGAACAGGGACTCCAGTGGCGAGGCGCTGCGCCCCGACCGGCGCGCCATTTCGCTGTAATGCTGGTCGCAAAGCTCCATGTTCTGAACCCTGCCGTTCACCGAGGCGCGCACACGCGCCGTCGCCGGACGACCGCAAATATCGCAAGCTCCGTTTGTCATTCGGCTTCTCCGTTTTCATTATCCAGTCAGGCGCCAGTGACAGTGTCACGCAGCGACCTGTCTCTCGTTGCAGGAGATCCTGCGCCGATTGCTCGAGAAGATCCAGATTGGTTTCAAGAAAGGTGAGGGTGCGCTTAAACCCGCCATCCACGATGTCGCGCACCTTCGCGTCCATCCGCTTAGCAGTGGCGTCGCTGTAGCGGCGGTTTAGCCAGGAAGACTGGTCGCCGGTGCCGAGAAAGCCGGGCCGATCGGTGTCGTAGCTGACATGCCCGAGGTCTTCGTCCATCCCGTACCGCGCGACCATGGCGCGGGCGATGTCGGTCGCCTTGACCAGATCGTCCGCCGCCCCGGTCGAGACATGATCGTAGATGATCTTCTCTGCCGCGCGCCCGCCAAGCAGGACTGCGATCTTGTTTTCGAGTTCCTCCCGCGTCATCAGGAAGCGGTCCTCGGTGGGGCGCTGGATGGTGTAGCCGAGCGCGCCAATCCCGCGCGGTATGATCGAGACCTTGTGCACCGGGTCCACCCCCGGCAGAGCCATCGCCACCAGCGCGTGCCCCATCTCGTGGTGCGCCACGATCTCGCGTTCGCGCGGATTGAGCACGCGGTTCTTCTTTTCCAACCCGGCGATGATGCGTTCCACCGCATTGTTGAAGTCGTCCATCGTCACCGCATCAGCCTTGCGGCGCGTGGCGAGCAATGCTGCCTCGTTGACGAGATTGGCAAGATCCGCGCCGGAAGAGCCGGGAGTAAGAGCTGCGACCTTCTCGGCATCGACGTCTGGGGCGAGCGTCACTTTCTTCATGTGCACGTTCAAGATCTGCACACGCCCCGTCTTGTCGGGCCGGTCCACCAGCACCTGACGGTCGAAGCGTCCCGCACGCAGCAGCGCGGGGTCGAGAATCTCGGGTCGGTTGGTGGCGGCCAGGAGCACGATGCCCACTGAAGGGTCGAAACCGTCGAGCTCGGTCAGAAGCTGGTTCAGCGTCTGCTCACGCTCATCATGGCCACCGGCGATCTGGCCGGAGGAGCGCGCCATCCAAGAGCGTCGAGTTCGTCGATGAAGATGATTGCCGGGGCCGATTTCCGGGCCTGCTCGAACAGGTCGCGCACCCGTGCGGTACCGACGCCCACGAACATCTCGACGAACTCTGATCGCGAGATCGAAAAGAAGGTCACGCCGGTCTCGCCTGCCACCGCGCGCGCCAGAAGCGTCTTGCCGGTTCCCGGCGGCCCGACGAGCAATATGCCTTTGGGGATATGAAGCCGCCAAAACCCTGCTTGTCGGCGAACTTGCGGAACAGCAGCATCCAGATTCCGAAGAAGACAAGCGCTGGCGCCACCCAGGAAATCAGTGTGCCGAAAAAGTATTCTGAGGAACGCCCGTGATCTCGACGCCGGAGCGGTCGATCCGCTGCAGGATCCCGGGATCCACGACCGTCGTCACGAACTGGCTCTTGCCGTCGACGAGTTCGGTGAAGGCGCCGGTGATGGTGTCTGACCCGACCGCGACCGACGCGACCCTGCCGTCCTCGAGATAGGTTTCGAATTGGCTGTAGCTGATGGGAGCCACGGATTGCCAGCCGGCGATCAGATCCTGGATGAAGATCACGGCTATGAAAGCATCACCCAGTACCAGATGCTGTATTCGGTCTTCTTTTCCATACCGCTTTCCCCTTTCCCTAGCACCCAAGCCGCGACTTGATCCGCTCGAGCAGCGCCAGCAGGATGCGCCTTTCGTCCGCCGACAAATCCTGCAGGATTTCATGTTCGAGCGCCGATTGCCGCGGCGCGAGTTCCTCCAGCATTGCCCTGGCCTTCGGCGTTGCCGTGACGATCTGCGACCGTCGGTCGTCGGGTGACGCCCACCGCTCTGCCCAACCGCCCTGTACCATGCGATCGACGAGCTGGCCCGCAGTGGCCCGGCCCACCTCCAGCCGCCCGGCCAGATCGCCGATGGTCAGCCCGGGCGAATCCTCGACATGTGCCACCGCCATCCAGGACAGGCGGGTCAGGCCGCTGTCGCCGATCTCGTTGTCGATCCGCTGCTGGATGAGCTGCGCGACCCGGTGGATCGTCGTCCCGATCAGGGCGAGATCAGAAGTGATCAAGGGTATCTTTCCTCCGTCTTGCATGAGAAACAGGATAGACTGCGGTCCACCCAAAGTGCAATGCAAGCATCATATATGCTTGCATAATAAATGGATCCGCCTATCTTGATGGGCGGTCTCCGAACCGACATCCAGCCGGCACCGTTGCCCGGTCGGACCATGCCGCCGGTTCGGGGGCATCGATCAGCAACAGGAGGCCAGCAATGCTCTATCCGACATATCTGCGCCGCAGCGATCCCTTCGCGCTGATGCGCTCCATGATGCGCGATCTCGACCGCGGCTTCTGGCCCCCGTCCCGCGCGGCGTTCCCGGCGGTGAATGTGTGGCAAGGCTCCGAGGCCGTTGCCGTCACCGCTGAACTTCCCGGCATCGAACCGGGCGACATTGAAATTTCGGTCAATGACAACGTCCTGACGCTGTCGGGCGAACGCAAGCTGCCCGAGGTTCCCGAAGGTGCGCGCTGGCACCGCAACGAACGCGGTTATGGCAAGTTTTCCCGCGCTATCCGCCTGCCATTCACGGCTTCGGATGACAAGGTGGAGGCGAAGATGACGAACGGCGTATTGCGGATCGCCATCTCCCGGCCCGAGGCAGAAAAGCCAAAGAAAATCGAGATCAAGGCAGCCTGATAGGAGCTGGAACGATGAGCACCGACATCACGCAAGCCACCGAAAAGACGCCGACTCACGCGCCCGAGACCGCTGGCGGCGGCCGCATCTACCGCCCGCTGACCGATATTGTCGAGACCGATCAGGGTGTCTCCATGATGCTCGAAATGCCTGGGGTCGCCGCCGATGCGGTCGAAATCACACTCGAAAACCGCGTACTGACGATCCGCGGCAAGGTTGAGCCGATGCGGCCAGAAAACCGGGAACTTGCCTATGCCGAATATGGCGAGGGTGATTTCGAGAGGGCTTCACGCTTTCCGAGGATTTCGACCCCGACAGGATCGAGGCCGAAATGCGCGGAGGCGTCCTCACTTTGACGCTCCCCCGAGCCCCTGAAGCGCAGCCAAAAAGGATCGCCGTCAAAGGCGCCTGAAAATCGAAGGAGACACCATCATGCAGATCAAGGACCTGATCCCCTGGGCGCGCAAGGACGGCGCGCCAGACGCCAAGAGCAGCGAAGACAACCCAATCGCGACGCTCCAGCGCGAAATGAACCATGTGTTCGAGAACTTCTGGAACCGGGTCGGTCAGTTCGAATGGCCCTGGGGCAGCGGCGAAGCCAAATCCGACATGGTTGAGACCGACAAGGCGATCGAAGTGTCGATCGAGCTGCCGGGCATGGAGATGAAGGACATCGAGGTGAAGGTCAACGATGACATGTTGACTGTGAAGGGGGAGAAGAAGATCGAGCGCCAGGAGGAGAAGAAGGGATACTATCTCTCCGAGCGCAGCTACGGCGCGATCTACCGGACAATTCCGCTCCCCCCCGGTGTGGATGGCGAAAAGGCGCAAGCATCCTTCAAGAACGGGGTTCTGACGATCAAGCTGCCCCAGACTCCCGAGGCGCAGGCCAAGGTCAAGCGCATCGAGGTCAAGAACGGCTGATTTGCCACATGGGGGTCGCCGGTTTGCGGCGTCCCCTCCGCTCCGTGCGATCTCGCACCGTCTGGCAAAGCCCCGGGGAGCCTGTCTCTCCGGGGCGGCTTTCGAGAGGCAATCATGAAAGACTCGCAACGATCCGGGCTGACCCGTGAACAATGGTCGACGATGACGCTCTACGAGAAGTTCGAGCAAGTTGTCATCTTCGTCCTCAGCGTCATCATTGCGGCGATCATCGTGGCGTCGGTCTGGGCGCTGATGCGCGAAGTCGTGAACCGCTTGCTTCTGGGGGCATTCGACACGCTCGACTACGCCACTTTCCAAGTGGTGTTCGGCATGATCTTCACCGTGGTGATCGCGCTCGAGTTCAAGCGCTCCCTTCTTGTTGCGACCGAGCGCAGCTTGGGGATCCTCCAAGTCCGCACGATCGTGCTGATCGCGCTCCTCGCCATCGCGCGCAAATTCATCATCCTGGACCTCAGCGAGACGGAATCATCCAAGATTGCAGCACTCGCGGGCGCGGCGCTTGCGCTCGGCGCTGTCCACTGGCTGGTGCGCGATCAGGACCGACGCGAACTCGGAGGCCACGAGACGCGCTGACCAATACCTCCGCCAGCCACCGCCTGCTCAATTTCGTGCAATCGGCGCTGCTGCTCGGGCTCATCGCCTGGATCGCGGTGACAGCGATCGCCGGACCCGAAAATGGTCTCCTCATGGCGCTCGCGATGGGCGGGGGTCTCCTGTTTGCGCCCCGCTGCCACTCCGGCTGCTCCTCTCGACCTATCAGGCGCAGCGGCTCACCGGTCGTGATGCCCCCGGTCTCGTCGCGGCCTTGGCCGAACTCGCCCGCAGGTCCGGGCTGCAGCGCGCACCGGCGCTTTATCGCGTGCCGAGCCGGCTGCCGAACGCCTTCGGCCTGGGCAGGCCCGAGGACAGCGCCATCTGCGTCACCCACGGGCTGCTCGACCAGCTCGACGGCGAGAACTCGCCGGGGTTCTGGCGCATGAGATCGGGCATATCGCCAACCGCGACCTGTGGATCATGATCCTTCTCCCCGGCCGCCGCATTCCGGAGCTCAGGATGCATCCCCCGACCGAAAGCCGAATCCGCCGTCTCCAGGACTTGGTCACGGGGCGCACGAGCCCGATCCCCGCCCTTGTCGGCTATCCAATCGAGCGGCCGAGCCGATCTTGCCAGCGTCTATCGCAATATTTTCGGCGAGAACCTCAAGGCGAGCCGGGCCGAGAAGACGGAGCTTTTTAAGAAGCTCAACATGTTCGGCATCGGCGGTGAGACCAGCAACCGGGTGTCCACAGCCGCCAGAGGCGGGCTGTCCACGACCTCGCCATTCTCATAGGTGGCGCTGAAGCGCGGTCCAAAATAGCCGCCCCAAGGGCTGGGGTTGCCGGGAAACGGCCGAATTTCGGCCGCCAGCCGATCTGCCTTCCATAGCTCTGGCTCACCTTCGGCTGCACCGGCTCGCAGCGCTTCAGCCACGTCCGTCAGGTCGACAGGACCGCCGGCGCGATCGAAGCGGGCCAGCACCTCGTCCGGCGTTTCACTCGGGGCCGATGATGATGACATGGTCTATCACGCGGGGACACCGCCCACAGACCATCCTTCTCCCGGATGTGACTGGAGCCCGCGCCGAAGCTCTCTTCGCCGCACAGGTTGATCAGACCCCGGTCAAGCAGGGCGACGAAGTACTTCCAGCCGGTGGGGGTAACATAGCAGGCACGCCGAGGGCGCGGGCGACATGATCCACAGCCCGGCTCGTCGGCATCGACCGTGCGATGCCCGCGATTCCACGTGCGTAAGCCGGTACGGCCGTCGCATTGGCCGCCATCACCGCAAGGCCGTCGCTCGGCGTAACGAAGACACCGCGACCGAGGATCATGTGCCGGTCGCCGTCGCCGTCGGAAGCGGCCCCGAAATCGGGCGCGTCGCTTCGGAACATGGCCTCCAGCAGGGCGCGCGCGTGTGTCGGGTTAGGGTCGGGCTGCAGACCGCCGAAGTCGGGTCTTGGCAGGCCGTTGACCACGGATCCGCAGGGCGCGCCCAGCCGCCGCACAAGGATTTCCTGAGCGTAGGGCCCTGTAATGGCGTGCATTGCGTCATAGCGCAGCCGGAACCTGTCACCGGACAGCAGTCGGGAGAGCCGGTCGAAATCAAACAATGATTCCATCAGCGCCGCGTAGTCGGCCACCCGAACCCTTTAGCTCCCTACTTCTGCGCCCAAGCCGACCGGACGGGCCATACAACCCCTCTGCTTCGAAAAGGGCGGATTGCAACAGCACGAATTGCGCTCAGCACACCATCTCACCGGACATCGCCGGCGTCGACGGGAGCCATCTGAGTGAACGCGGTTCTTGAAAAACTAACAAATTCGGGGCAGCTTCGCGGTTCGATTGTGTGGTGGAATGAATGTACAACTTCGAGGACTTTGATCGCCAGGTCGCGCGAACCGACCGGCGGAGGCCGGAAGACGCCGTAACGATCGGCATAATGGGCGTCTATGGCGAGCTGGGATCGCTCTTAAGCGAGTTTAAGAAAAGGGCCAGAGAAGGGGCTAGTTACGTTTCTTTCGGGGGCAACCTTGTCGAAGAGGCGGGCGATCTTTTGTGGTATTTTTCAGCGTTAGGGCGAACCCTCGGCCTGTCCTTCCGCGAGCTCGTTGCAGACGCTCTGAAAAGCGATGTTTCTCAGATTGGGTCGGTTGAAGATGCCCAAGATCTCCTCGGTAGAACTAAAGGTGCCGCCCTCGGAGATCCGTGGCTAGATGCAGCTGCAGCCGCAGGTCGTCTCGCTAGTGCTGCGCTTGATACTAACTCCGATCTTCGGCTTCCGACGACCGAGGCCTTGGGTGCAGCGTTGCGCGCCATGGCGGCGAATGATGTTTTTATCCAAGAAGCGATCAATAATAATATTACAAAAAGCGAGTCACGGTTCCCTGATGAAAGGATATTTCTCGATCTCTATGATGATCGAATCCAATTTGAAGGATTGCGCATACCTCAGGACGAGCAACTTCACAGAAGATTGGCAGTCGATTTCGAGGAAAGAGAGATAAGAGGGAAGAACTTCGTCACCCAGAAAGTTTTTCAGATCAAGATTGGGGACCCATTAACAGATAATATCGGCGAAGAGGATGACTACAGATTCCACGATGTATTCCATCTGGCATATGCAGCAGTTTTGGGATGGTCGCCAGTTCTGAGAGCACTTTTCAAGGTGAAGCGAAAGAGCTTCCCAAAACTCGACGAGGCTGAGGATGGCGCTCGAGCGATATTAATCGAGGAAGGCATTTCGTCCTGGATCTTCAATAGGTCAAAGCCCCATTATTTCGCTGGTGTTGAGCGAGTAGATTACGAAATACTAAAAACAATCAAGGAGTTCACGCGAGGTTACGAGGTGGAAGACCAGCCCTTCTGGGCATGGGAAAAGGCCATTCTCGATGGATACGCAGTTTTTCGTGAGCTGAAACTCCA
This sequence comes from Brevundimonas sp. P7753, assembly GCF_013386595.1. Taxonomy (NCBI): domain Bacteria; kingdom Pseudomonadati; phylum Pseudomonadota; class Alphaproteobacteria; order Caulobacterales; family Caulobacteraceae; genus Brevundimonas; species Brevundimonas sp. P7753. Next base: position 53,119 of record NZ_JACARP010000008.1, read on the forward strand.
TAGGCGCGGGCGCGTTCTGGTAGACTTGTCGGAACGAGAGATTCGATTCGAGAAATTTGGGACGTGATAGCTAGTTGGGTCGAAGATTTTGTGGGGGCATTAGCGGAAGTTCAGCTGCCGAATGTGTTCAATCCATACGCTGACGTATGCCCCTCTCACGACCTCCCGGGCGCGCCGACAGTGCGACGGAACAATCTCGCTAAAGTTCTGGACCGTCAGTTAGTTATGGGCACCGACACTATCTGGGTGGGGCGTGATCTGGGCTACCGCGGCGCTCGCCGAACCGGACTCGCGCTCACAGACGAGCGTCATTTGCCAGAGATGGCTAGCGCACTGGGGGTGGACGGGATCGAGAAGAGCACCGCTACGTCCCTCGATGAACGCACAGCATCAATAACCTGGGGCGTCTTAAGAAGACTGCCTTCCGTCCCAGTTTTGTGGAACGCGTTTCCACTGCACCCACATGGTCCTGGGGATCAACAGTCCAATCGCCAACATACGCTCAAAGAACGCGCCGCTGCGTTGTGGTCTCTGGAAGCATTGGTGATGAAATTTCAGCCCAGAGACATCGTAGCCATTGGTAATGATGCTTCCATTGCTTTGACGGCAATGGGGCTAAGCCATACGAAGGTCCGACACCCCAGCTATGGAGGTCAGGCTCAGTTTATTGACCAGATGGAACAGCTCTATGAGATTTCCTCCTTAACCGAGAAGCAGCTCCGGCTTATTTGACGTTCACATCGGCTAGGAAGCTTGCAACGGCTTTACGGTCGGCACCGCCAGCTGCCGATTCTAGAACGGCGGATACGGCATGCACCGTCAACGGCCCCACGGTCCCGCCGGCTGTTTGAGCGACAAACGATTGTAGCCTCGCCAGGCCGAGCAGGTTCCCCAGCGCTCTCTCCACATAAAAATGAGATCTATAGATTGCCGTGAGAGATATCGCGCCCTGTCCATCGACCTTAAACGATGCATGGCTTAGGCATGGACCCCCACGTTGATAGTTTCTATCACGCTCCGGCAGGTAAGTCGTTAGTTCCAGAGCCTCGTCGTCAAGCAACATTTCGTAGTGAGTTTTGGTGCCGTTACCTTTTGAAAGGCGTGCGGCAACCTTGCTTGTTAGGCTTTCCAGGGGGTTAATGGGCAGGCCGTCCCTGCCTTTGATTGCATTACCCTTGGGATCTCGGCGCTGAACCATGCGCTCAAAGTAGGTACCCCAGTTTGTAGTTACTCGAGGGAAAACTTCATCCATATAACGCGAGTAAAGATTGCTTGATCCATACTTCAGATATGTATCAACAGGGAAAATTGTATTCGCAACAGTAGTTGACGAATTCAAGTTATGTTTCTGCGCAAATTCGTCAAAATCAGATATTACTTTCAAGTCGGTTTGAGATAAAACTGACGGATTCTTTACAGAATATATAAGATTAGTACACTTTCTTCCGGACTGATTCATTAAATGCGAGCAAGCTTCGCGCCACGCATCTACTACGCTATTAGCATCTTTGAGTGAATTTATAATGGTCATCTATGAGGCTCTATAGTGAACATGCATATGGACGATAGGCGAATAAATTCTGCTGAGAGCCATCCGTAACCGTTTAACCCCCAGCCTTCACCCCAAGAATTTCGCACTTCAAATTCTATATCTGATCGGGCTCTACATCCAGTTATTACGACTGCGTGGCGCGCGACCGGTGGGGTTACATCGCTAGATACTAAGGTCTGATCTTTCAATAAAAAGAATTTTTCACCTAAGTTGAGAGCAAGGCCTACCGCTTTGTTAGATTTTAATTCGGCGCGAGCGGTCGCCTCATCAAATTCAGCAACCGTGACGGTTCCGAGATAGCTGACCGCACCAGTGTGAGGTCCTGCATGGCCGTAAGGCCAGGCAGACTCTTCCACCTGCCCTTCAAGCCTCAGAGCTTCAGTCAATAAGGGGAAGCTGACACCTTCGGATGAGGACTGTCCGCCCAGCTTGGCTGCGCGACAGTGCAGGCATTCAGTGGAGAAGAATCCACCGTAGGCGCGTGCGATTTGGTGAGTATCGCTCGCGGCGAATGAAAGGCACGTCGGTCTTCGTCCTTGATCTCGAACCGAGCCTATCAAGGAACGCACGCACGCGGTGTCGCTCATCTCTGAACTAACCTTTGCCGTGTTGCCGAAGACAAGCCTTCCTCGGGTCCTACGATTTCGACCGAAAAGTCGATATTATGCCCTTCACTCTCCCATGGCCGTTTTTCCACGAATGCCAGCTTTCCGTGCATCGCATGGTCGCATTTAAAGACAATCCGCCGTTCAGATGCGGCTCCGATGTCCAACCCAAGTGTGGTGCGATCACTTAAGGGTGTCATCTCAGTTGGTGCCGAGTGGATCCAACGGTAGCCCCCCGCAGCATGCTCAATTAGGTGGACGCCGACTACATCGCCCTCCCGGAACTTGACGCTGCTCGTTTGGTCTTTCTCTGTAATGATCCAGGCATCTGACCACGGATTGAAGGATTTGTCGTCACGTCGAAGATCCTCCTTCAACGCCTTAGGTTTCACCTTTCTCAGCGCGGCCCCGGAAGATGATGAGATGACGCGATTGCGTTCTAACGCTCGCGTTGTTGCGTCGTAACTGGATCCACATCTAAGTGATAGTTGGTACACTACTGCCGGATCGTTGAAATGCCTCGGGGACCACCCCTGCAATGCCGCATGGTGTGCCAAGAGCCAGCGAGGCATCAAAAATTCGCCAGCAAACGCGTCTGCCTCAACCTCCTGCAAATGTGCAGCAAATTTCCCGATGCCACCAAAGCGTCCACTTGCCGCGCGCCTAAGAACGTCCGGGGTGTCCAGGCTTGGTTCATGCTCGAGGACAGCGTGGCCAAGCTCATGAGCAGCTGTAAAGCGTTGAACAGAGTGGGGACGTTTGGTGCTAATCAGCACACCGGGTGGAGAGCCTCGAAGGTACGCACCAAGGAGGCCGTCCAGGGGCTTGAACATGACCATAATATCTAGCTGCGCTAAAGCCTGAAACACATCTACTTGCCCATAGGTCTGTTTCAGACGATCACGGGCCTCGAGCATATCTAGTATTCGATATGCGGCCTTCGCCCCTTTTAGCCGTGCGTCACGCAGTTCCTTTATCATCGGTTATGCTTGCGACCGAGATTTGAGGAACACAGCAAACCGTTGGAGCTCCTCAACATCGGAAACCGACAATCCCTCGGCTGCTCTTGCCAGAAGAGATACGGATTCGGATTGGGTTATCTCTTTTCCTTTGGTAATAAATTCTACAGATCTACCAAGTATACTGCTCAGCTTGTTCAGCTCCTCGGCTTCAATTCCTCGCTGCCCAGTCTCTATAAGTGAGACGGCTGATCTAGGTATGCCCAAGTTAGTGGCGACTTCTTCCTGAGACAGCCCTAAATATGTTCGTGACTCTTTAATTCTGCGCCCGACAGCGATCCGGTCGTGATCGATATTCATGACACCAGCTCCTTTTTCTCAAACAGAGCTTTTAACTTTGATACCATGTCGATTTTAAGTTCAGAGATCGTCTCATAACCGCCCGACTGGATAGTTTTTGCCGGGATTTCGATACCAATGACTGGCTCTAAAGTCATAATGCAACGAACCACGCGATGAGAGTCGATTTCTTTCAGCGGCTTCAGGACGGATTGTGTATCGGAGGACTCTTCTTCGGTTAATATAGCTGCTTGGTTCTTTTCGTCCTCCCACCATTCATCGATAGCGGCAATGATCTTTTCTTCTGGAAAGGTTGCGGGCTTGACGAGATCCATTTCGATTCTCCATTGGGTTGCCCATGATACCCTCTTGTTCGATAATCGAACAGGCGGTTAATCGCCAAATGTTACACGAGGGCATAACTCGTGCTCCGCCCGCCACCAGCATCCCTCGCCAATATACCCCGCTGCACCAAGTCGTTGATGTCCCGTAGCGCCGTGTCCGACGACGTCTTCGCCAACGCCGCCCATTTGGCGTTGGTGAGTTTGCCTTCGAAGCCATCAAGCAGGCGGTTCAGCACCTTCCTCTGGCGTTCGTTTAGCGGCTGATCGGCCAAGGCTTCCCAGAAACGGGCCTTGCGCATGACGCCAGCCAGTATGGTCTCGGCACCGTCGAAGGCCCGGTCGAGGCAAGCGATGAACCACAGCAGCCAAGCGGTGATGTCCAAATCACCCTTCTGGGTCGCCTCCAACGTTTCGTAATAGGCCTTCCTCTCAGCGCGGATCTGGGCGGACATACTGTAGAAACGCTGAGGGGTTCCTTCCGCGCGCGCCAGGGCGAGATCTGCGATGGCGCGCGCGATGCGGCCATTGCCGTCATCAAACGGGTGGACGGTGACGAACCAGAAATGAGCGACGCCGGCCTTGAGAACCGGATCCGACGTCGCCGTCTCGAACCAGGTGAGAAAGCGCGTCATTTCCGCGTCCAGCCGCGCCGCCTCCGGGGCTTCGTAGTGGACGTGCTCACGCCCGACAGGCCCCGACACGACCTGCATGGGGTCGCCCTCGCTCATGCGCCAAGCGCCGACGGTGATGCGGCTCATGCCGCTGCGGCCGGTAGGGAAGAGCGCTGCGTGCCAGGCGAACAGCCTGTCGGCGGTCAGCGGGAGAGCAAAGTTCTGCGTGGCGTCGAGCATCATTTCGACGACGCCCTCGACGTTGCGATCAGATTCGATCAGCCCGACAACATCCATGCCCAGGCGGCGGGCGATGGAGGAACGCACCTGCTCCCGATCCAACACCTCGCCCTCGATCTCGCTGGACTTCAGCACGTCCTCAGTCAGGGTTCGCAGGACGGCTTCCTCACGCAGCGGAAAGCCCAACGCCTCCATGTGACCGATCAACCGTCCCTGGCGATGGCGCACGGCGGCCAGCGGTTCAACGAGGCGCTGGTCACTCCAGCGCAAACTCGGCCAACCGTCCTGTTCGTGAATGTATGTCATAATCACCGCATCTTTCGCGGCGAAAATGCCCCGCATTCACCGCAAATGCAAGGATCATCCCGGCAAGATATGCGGCGAATAACGGCTCATTCGCCGCAGCGCCAGGCCTATGCTGCCAGTCGCCCAACGCTGCCAGCTTGGAGCGTGATGGACACGCCAATGGCGGCGAGGGGCTTTCCAGCAAGGTCGCGCAACCGAGCAAAGCCCGTAGCGCTGGTGCAAACGATGCTGCTGCCGTCCGCATCCCACCTAGCGGGGTCGAGGTAGCTGATCGTAGCGCCCTCCCCGGCGATCCCCATCACCCGCTCTCGAATGCCTGAATGCTCGAAGGGAATGATCCTCGCTGGCGTTACTTCCTCGCTGCACGACCGCCTCGACTGCTGCGTCGGAAATTTTTTAATGGGGTCATAAAGGTATTGTCGGACATCCATGTCCGGTTTTCGTGACGCCGATGTCCGGTTTTTTGGCGTTTGAACGGTCGCCGGTGTCCGCTTTTCGACAGTTTGAGCGGCCGTTGATGTCCGGTTTTCCGATGTCACAGCCCGTTCATCCGGCAGGGTGGCGCGACAAATATTGGTGCGCCCGCGCCCCTTACGGACCTCGACTTGCAGGTATGAAGCCGACTCGAGTTCGTCCAGCAGGCGCCGCAACTGGCGTGGGCTGACGCCCAGACCTGCCGCCATGCTCTCCTGGCCACGCCAGGCGCCGCCTTCGCTGGCGTTCAGGTCATGGAGAATGAAGCCGGCGACGGCCTTGGCCGAGAGAGAGACCGTTGGGTCGCTGGCGATGCGCTGATGCCAGGCCAGCTTTTCAGCGACGAAATTCTCGAGGTCGAGAAGGCGGCTCATTGGCTGACCTCCGACGTTGCGATGGAAGAGGCAGCGCGGTAAGATGCTGTTGGCCTTGAGTACTGAACCAAGCCCTTTTGAACCCCGCCGCGCGCTGCAACGCCGGCGGGGTTTTTCGTGTCCGATCTACGGCTCTGGCCGTTAGCCAAACGCGGAAAATCTCGTTGTATTTCAATGACTGCCTCAGGGCGGGTTAGTCCATCTAAGTTATTGGAAAAGAAGGCCCATCGGGCTTCCTCTCTGTCCGCCACGGTCGCATCCCAACTTAACACAAGCGACGGTCAAACTGAATAGGACGGCTGGGCAGATCGCTCTCCTCCTCCAGCTCCATGGGCTTCATATTTGACGATCCTCTTGCCCACGCGGATGAACCTTCCGGACCAAGACACTCCCCCGTTCCGCCAGCGTGACTTCCTCGCCCCTTCGGGCTAAAGCCTCAGCAAAATAATACCGGCTCAGGAGACTACCCATGGCGCGCATCACGCTGCGACAGTTGCTCGATCACGCGGCGGAGAACGACTACGGCCTGCCCGCCTATAATATCAACAACATGGAACAGGGCCTGGCCATCATGGAGGCGGCGGAAGCCGTCAACGCACCCGTGATCATCCAGGCCTCGCGCGGCGCCCGCAACTACGCCAACGACATCGTCCTGGCCAAGCTGATCGACGCCCTGGCTGAACTGTACCCCCACATCCCGGTCTGCATGCACCAGGATCACGGCAACGGCCCGGCGACCTGCGCCACCGCCATCCAGTACGGCTTCACCTCGGTGATGATGGACGGCTCGCTGGAAGAAGACGCCAAGACCCCCGCCTCCTACGAATACAATGTCGACGTCACCCGTCGCGTCACCGAAATGGCCCACTCCTGCGGCGTCTCGGTCGAGGGTGAACTGGGCGTGCTCGGCTCGCTGGAAACCGGCATGGGCGAGGCCGAAGACGGCCACGGCTTCGAGGGCAAGCTGGACCACTCGGCCCTGCTGACCGACCCGGATCAGGCCGTCGACTTCGTCCGCGCCACCAAGGTCGACGCTCTCGCCATCGCCATGGGCACCAGCCACGGCGCCTACAAGTTCAGCCGCAAGCCGGACGGCGAAGTCCTGGCCATGAACGTGATCGAGGAAATCCACCGCCGCCTGCCCGACACCCACCTGGTCATGCACGGCTCGTCCTCTGTGCCGCAGGACCTGCAGGACATCATCAACGCCTATGGTGGCCAGATGCCCCAGACCTGGGGCGTCCCGGTCGAGGAAATCCAGCGCGGCATCAAGCACGGCGTGCGCAAGATCAACATCGACACCGACAACCGCATGGCCATGACCGGCGCCGTGCGCAAACTGCTGATGGAAAAGCCGGGCGAGTTCGACCCGCGCGCCTGGCTCAAGCCCGCCAAGGAAGCCATGCGCAAGCTGTGCATCGAGCGCTATCAGCAGTTCGGCTGCGAAGGTCAGGCGTCGAAGATCCGCCCCCTGTCCACCGCCCAGATGGCCAAGCGCTACGCCGCCGGCGAACTGGACCCGCACTTCGGCGCCTCGGCCACCAAGGCCGCCTGATCACCTTCTCGCGTCATCCCGGAAGCGGCGCAGCCGCTATCCGGGACCGCAGGAAGCGCGGCGTCCTCAGCGGTCCCGGCTCTGCGCCTCGTTTCGCGAGGCTCCGGCCGGGATGACGGCCTTAGGCTGCTGAAATCACCACACCCCGTAGCGACCGCCGATGGCGCCGATCACCGCCCGCGCCTCGATCTCGGCATAGCGCAACTCATCTTCCGCCCGGCGCGCATCGCGACGCGCGTCCTGAAGCTCGCCGCGCACCTCGCGGATACGCTCGCGAATGCGCTCGCGCTGCTCGTCCGTCAGCCCCTCCTGCCGCAGTTCGCGCTGCTTGGCCTCCAGCTTGTCCTCACGGCTCTCGATACGGCTGATGGCCGAGTTGAGCGCGCTTTCCGCCGACGACACGGCCTGCTCCGCCGCATAGATCCGACGCCCGTCCTGATAGGCGGGCAGGAAGTCGCGCTCCTCCGCCGGCGAGCAGACGCCGCCATAGCTGGCGCCCTGACGCCCCTGCCGGAAGCCGTTCTCCCAAGTGCAATAGGTCCGCAAGCCGTCCTCGCGCGCCGACAGATAGGCGCTCATGTTCGGAGCCACGCCAAACTTGGCGCAGGCCTTGGCGTGATCGTCCAGCCGGCTGGTCTGATGCCCAGCCGCGCCGTCGCGCCAGCCCTGCCCGCCCCAGTCGCCGACCAGGCACTGATCCTGGCTCATGGTGGCGCAACCGGACAGCAGAACCACGCCCGTGGCGGCGACTGCAGCGGCGATCAAAAGCTTCATTCCGGCCTCTCCCAAGGCATTTCACGCGACGACCAAGGACCGATGAAGCCTCGCCCCGCAAGCCATGCTATTTCGCCCTATGGCCGATGAACCTTTGCTGACGGAAGACGACGACGCGGAAATTCTCGAGGCGCAGATCGACGCGCCCGGCGTCCGCCTCGACAAGGCCCTGGCCGCCGCCTTCCCGACCCTGTCCCGCGCCCGGCTTCAGGCCCTGCTGGCCGAGGGCGCCGTCCGCCGCGACGGCCAGCCGATCACAAGCGGCTCGGCCAAGGCCCAGGCCGGTCTCTACGCCGTCGTCATGCCCCCCGTCGTCGCCGCCACGCCTCAGCCCGAGGCCATCCCCCTGACAGTCCTGTTCGAGGACGCCGACCTGATCGTCATCGACAAGGCCCCCGGCATGGCCGCCCACCCGGCCCCCGGCTGCGAGACCGGCACCCTGGTCAACGCCCTTCTGGCCCACTGCGGCGACAGCCTGTCGGGCATAGGCGGCGTGGCTCGCCCCGGCATCGTCCACCGTCTGGACAAGGACACCTCGGGCGTCATGGTCGCCGCCAAGAGCGACCGCGCCCACGCGGGCCTCTCCGCCCTGTTCGCGACCCACGACATCGAGCGCACCTATGTGGCCCTGACGCGCGGCGCGCCCTCCCCCGAGAAGGGCCGCATCCAGACCCAGATCGGCCGGTCCAGCAGTGACCGCAAGAAGATGGCCGTGCTCAAGGCCGGCGGTCGCGAGGCCATCACCGACTATGTGGTGCAGAAAACCTTCGGCCAACCCGCCAAGGCCTCCGCCGCCCCGCTCGCCGCCCGCGTCGCCTGCACCCTGCACACCGGCCGCACCCACCAGATCCGCGTCCATCTGGCCTCCAAGGGTTCGCCCCTGCTCGGCGACCCCGTCTACGGCTCGGGCAGCCCCGCCATCCCCGTCCGCGCCGCCGTCGCCGAGGTCGGCCTGACCCGCCAGGCCCTGCACGCTGCTGTCCTCGGCTTCGTCCACCCGGTGACGGGTCAGGCCCTGCGTTTCGAGACCGCCCCGCCCGAGGACATGCAGCGCCTGGAAGCCCTGCTCGCGGAACTTTGAGCCCGCATCCTCGCCCGATTTGATCAGCAACTCACACTGTGCTAATAGGCCCGTAACGGTGCAAGTGGCGCCGGGGTCACAGTCACGCCTTCGTGTGACGATCCGCCCCTACAAATCGGGGCAACCCATCGCCACTTGGATCGGTTGAGGGGTGAGGCGATGGCGCACGCATGTGGTCATGGCCGTGGCGCCTGCTCTTTGCTTATCGGTCGGAGGGACCACGTCTAATGGCTAACTCGACACTCGCGGTGATGTCGCCTGAACAGGGACTGTCGCGCTATCTCACGGAAATCCGCAAGTTTCCGATGCTTACCAAGGACGAGGAGTTCATGCTCGCCAAGCGTTGGAACGAGCATCAGGACCCCGAAGCGGCCCACCGCCTCGTCACCTCGCACCTTCGTCTCGTGGCCAAGATCGCCATGGGGTATCGCGGCTACGGCCTGCCGATCGGCGAAGTGATTTCCGAGGGCAATGTCGGCCTGATGCAGGCCGTCAAGAAATTCGATCCGGACAAGGGCTTCCGCCTGGCGACCTACGCCATGTGGTGGATTCGCGCCTCGATTCAGGAATACATCCTGCGCTCCTGGTCCCTCGTGAAGATGGGCACCACCGCCGCGCAGAAGAAGCTCTTCTTCAACCTGCGCAAGGCCAAGAGCCAGATTTCCGCATTTGAAGAGGGCGACCTTCGCCCCGAACACCTCGCCGCCATCGCCACCAAGCTGGGCGTATCGGAAGAGGAAGTCACCAACATGAACCGCCGCCTCAGCGGCGACGCCTCGCTGAACGCGCCCCTGCGCGCCGACGGCGAAAGCGAGTGGCAGGACTGGCTGGCCGACGACAATGCGGTGTCCCAGGAAACGGCCCTGGCCGACTCCGAGGAAAAATCCATCCGCATGAGCCTGCTCGAAGAAGCCATGCAGGAACTGACCGACCGCGAGAAGCACATCCTCACGGAACGCCGCCTCAAGGACGATCCCGTCACTCTGGAAGAACTCGCCGGCCAGTACGGCGTCTCACGCGAACGCGTGCGTCAGATCGAGGTCCGCGCCTTCGAAAAACTGCAAAAAGCCATGCGCGCTGCCGCCGAAGAGCGAAACCTGGTCGACGCCTGACCCCAAAACCCCTTCTCCCCTTGTGGGAGAAGGTGGCCCGTCAGGGCCGGATGAGGGGTGTCGGCGCCTCCGATCCGATCACGCCTCAGCTCGCCCGAGACAGGCTCTCGGGCGAGGCCAGCGCCAACACCGCGCTCACCGGCCCGGCCAGCGTCGCCTTGGTCGGCGCGCCCGCCGCCAAGTTCGTCTCCAGACCCGCCGCAACGATCGCCAGAGACGCGTCGCCGGTCTTGATGGCCAGGGCCTTCAGCGTCTCGGCCTGCTGCTTGATGGCGCGCACCGCCTGCATCGGATCACTGTCGAACTGGGCCATGGCCGAAGCCAGAATCCGCATCGCCTGATCCTTGACCGCCACGACCGACTCGGCCGCAGACGCCGGCTTGTCCGCCTTGCGCTTGCCCGGCCCAGCATAGTCGTCGGAGTTGAAGCGGCGACGATCCGGCCCGATATAGCCCACCGCCTCAACCCAGTCGCGCGGCTTGGTGGCCAGGTTTTCAACCCGGCGAAACAGGTCGCCGCTGGTGAAAGGCTTCCTAAGAAACTCGTGCACGCCGGAATCCCGCGCACCCTTGATGGTGCTCGCAGTGGCCTCGGCTGTGACCATGATGATCGGCACGCGGCGACAGGCCAGGCTGGAGCGTCGGATGCGCCGTGCCAGAGCCTCGCCGTCCAGACGCGGCCCCGACCGCTCGGTCAGGATCAGCCCCGGCTCCATCTCGCGGGCCAGGTCGATCACCTTCGCCTCATCGCCCTCGACCGCGACATCCCGCGATCCAAAGCCCTTCAGCAGGTCGGACAACAGGCGCGCGGCAGCGGGATTGGGGTCGACGATCAGCACCCGGCGCACGACCGGCGCGATCTTCTGCATCGTCTTGGCGTCTAAAGCGAACACGGCTCGGCTCCATCTGGAGCCAAGAAGGTAAACTCAGGGGGTTAAGGGGCAGTTTCCCTTTTCGGGACGCAGCCCCCTTATCCTCAACCTCAACCCTGGAACGGATCGCGCATCAGGATGGTGTCGTCCCGCTCGGGACTGGTCGACAACAGGGCCACCGGCGCGCCGATCAGTTCCTCGATCCGACGCACATACTTCAGCGCGTGGGCGTTCAGGTCCTTGAACGTCCGCACCCCGGCGGTGCTTTCGCTCCAGCCTTCCAGTTCCTCGAACACCGGCTCGGCCGAGGCCTGAGCCTTCAGGCTGGAGGGCAGGTAGTCCAGCACCTCGCCGTTGATGCGATAGCCGACGCAGATCTTCAGCGTCTTCAGACCGTCCAGAACGTCCAGCTTAGTGAGGGCGATGCCGTCGATGCCGTTGATGGCCACCGACTGGCGCACCAGAACCGCGTCGAACCAGCCGCAACGCCGCGCCCGACCCGTGTTCACCCCGACCTCGCGGCCCACGACCGCCAGATGCTCTCCGACCTCGTCGTTCAGCTCACAGGCGAACGGCCCCTCGCCCACGCGGGTCGTATAGGCCTTCACGATGCCCAGCACATAGCCGACGCCGCGCGGCCCGATGCCCGAACCCGCCGCAGCCTGACCGGCCACGGTGTTGGACGACGTCACATAGGGATAGGTGCCGTGGTCCACGTCCAGGAAGGCGCCCTGCGCCCCCTCGAACAGCACGCGTTTGCCCTCCTTCTGGGCCTGATCCAGCACGCGCCAGGCCGGCTTCACATAGGGCAGGATCTTCGGCGCGATCTCCAGCAGTTGCGCCAGCAGCGCCTCGGGGTCGATCGGCTCCAGCCCCAGACCCGCACGCAAGGGATCGTGGTGCGAACGCAGACGCTCGATCTTGATCTTCAGGTCGTCTTCGTTGGCCAGGTCGCAAACGCGGATGGCGCGACGCCCCACCTTGTCCTCATAGGCCGGGCCGATGCCGCGCCCCGTCGTGCCGATCTTGGCGCCCGGCGCGCTGGCGGCGGCTTCGCGCGCCACGTCCAGGGCCGGATGGATCGGCAGGATCAGACAGGCGTTGTCGGCGATGGTCAGGATGTCGGGGCTGATGGCCACGCCCTGGGCGACGATCTTCTCGATCTCGCCGACCAGATGCCAGGGATCGACGACCACGCCGTTGCCGATGATCGAGGGCTTGCCCTGCACCACGCCCGAGGGCAGCAGCGCCAGCTTGTAAACCTTGCCGTCGACGACCAGCGTATGGCCCGCGTTATGGCCGCCCTGGAAGCGCACCACCATGTCGGCGCGATTGGACAGCCAGTCCACAATCTTGCCCTTGCCCTCGTCGCCCCATTGGGCGCCGACTACTGCGACGTTCGCCAAGATCGTTTCTCCGCAATCCAGAATGCGGTGGGAGCCTATAACCCCTGAATCGTCCGGAGTCGCCCCGACAGCGCAGAATTATGCGCTCAGTTCACTGACCGCCGTCGCAAACGCCCATTCCAGCCACGGCGTCGCGTCCACGACATCCGCCGTCTCGACCGTGCAGCCGCACCACAACCGCAGCCCCGGCGGCGCGTAACGGTGCGGCTCCATGTCGAACACCGCGCCTTCGCCTTCCAGCAAGGCCTTGAACCGCTTCACAAAGGCCTTCTGCCCGGCCTCGTCGAGGGCCGCGACGCGCGCATCGGTGAACTTCAGGCAGACCGAGGTGGTCGAGCGAATTTCTGGTCGATCCGGCAGCATGGCGATCCAGTCGGTCCGCTCCACCCATTCCGCCAGGGCCGCATAGTTCCGATCGGTGCGACGGATCAGCTCCGGCAGCCCGCCCGCGCCCTTGGCCCACTCCAGGGCGTCGATCCAATCCTCGATGGTCAGGATGGAATAGGTGTTGATCACCACCCCGTCCGCCAGGGTCCGGTCAAAGCCGGTCTTGTCCGTCAGGCGCAGCACCTTGGGGATCGACCGCTCGGGACGATAGGTATCCAGCCGCGCCACGGCACGCGGCGACAGCACCATGACGCCGATGCCGGCCTCGCCGCCCAGCGCCTTCTGGAAGCTGAAGGTCGTCACATCCAGCTTGTCCCACGGCAGGTCCATGGCGAACGCCGCCGAGGTCGCGTCGCAGATGGTCAGCCCCTCGCGGTCTTCCGCGATCCAGTCGGCGTTATCCATGCGCACGCCGGACGTCGTGCCGTTCCACGGAAACACCACGTCCTTGCTGGGATCGACGCGGCTCATGTCCGGCAACTCGCCCCAGGGCGCCGTCAGCACCTCGGGCTCCAGCTTCAGGTGGTCGCGCACGTCGTTCGCCCAGACCTGACCGAAATTCTCATAGGCCACGACCTGCACCGGCCGCTCGCCCAGCATCCCCCACAGCGCCGCCTCGACCGCGCCCGTGTCCGAGCCCGGCGTATAGAGCAGCACATAGTCTTCCGGCGGCGCCAGCACCTCACGCGTCAGCCGCAAGCCATAGGCGAACCGTTCCACCACCTCCGGCGCGCGAATGCCCCGTCCCAGCAGGTTGGTCGGCAGCCCCGCCAGCGACCACCCTGGACGCTTGGCCGTCGGACCGGCGGAGAACCACGGGCGAGCAGGCTTGGCGTCAGGCTTGGCAACGGCTTGGGCGATCATCGTCGTATCCAGCTTGGGGAGGAGATTTAGGGGCGGCTCAGCGTCCGGGCTTATAGGGGCGCTTGTCCCGCCACTCGGTCGCGAACCGGATCAGGTCGTCGTCCGGCGTTTCCGGCAGCGTCACCACCAGCCTGGCCAACAGGTCCCCGCGCTTGCCCGCCGCATAGGCGCCGCGCGCCTTGAGCCGCAGGATCTTGCCGCTGTTCGAGCCCTTGGGGATGGTCATCATCACCGCGCCCTCGGGCGTCGGCACCTGGATCTTTCCGCCCAGCACCGCATCGGGCACCGACACCGGCAGGTCCATGGTCAGGTCCGCGCCATCCCGCTTGAACACCGGGTGCGGCGCGATCTTCAGTTCGATCAGGGCGTCGCCCGCCTGGCCGCCGCGTCCCGGCGCGCCCTGGCCCTTCAGCCGGATCACCTGGCCCTCGGACGCCCCCTTGGGAATGACCACGTCCAGCATCCGCCCGTCCGAGAACTGGATGCGGCGCGTCGTGCCGGCGATGGAGTCCTCCAGACTGATGTCCAGCGTCGCCCGCACGTCCTGGCCCTTGCCGCCGCCGAAGCCGCCGCGTCCCGCCGTGCGTCCGCCGCCGCCAAAGGCGCCGAACAGTTCTTCAAGGTCGATGTCCTCGAACCCGCCGCGTCCGCCCGACCCGCCGAATCCGCCAAAGCCGCCCGAGCGCCCCCCGCCACCCGGAGGCGCGCGAAACTGCTCGCGCCCGTCAGCGTCGATCTCACCGCGATCATACTTGGCCCGCTTCTCGGCGTCGCCCAGCAGGTCGAAAGCCGCCGTGATGCGCTTGAACCGCTCCTCGGAGACCTTGTCGCCCGGATTCTTGTCCGGGTGCAGTTCCTTGGCCAGCTTGCGGAACGCCTTCTTGATCTCGTCCGCGCTCGCGCCTCTGGCAACGCCCAGTTCCTTGTAGGGATCGCCAGCCACGTTCGCTTCACTCCGACATCAGAAAAAGACCAGAGCGTCAGTTAAGCCATGCGCCCCCCCGCTGGAAGGGGCAGACGTGGTTTAGAGCAAAGGCGCCACCGCCTCCGCCCCCCAGCCATAGCCGTCGCCCCACTGCGCCACGCCGATCCGCGCGCCTTCGCCGAGCCCGCCAGGCCAGTCCGCCGCCATCTGCGCCGCCGCATAGACCGCCTCCAGCCCCTCGACCTCCCAGACCCGCTTCTCCACCGCGCCGTCCAGCACCCGCACCCGGAACCGACGCGGATCGACCTCGACCGGCTCGGCCTCCCAGCCCTCGCCGTTGGCCCGCACGCGCGGCGTCCACGACAGCCGCCGCCCGCCGCCCTCGACCGCCACCCGCAGATGTGCCGGTCGCCAAGGCCGCGCCGCCCGCCCGGTCCAGCTGAAATCGACCTCGCTAAACCCACTCCCGCCCGGCGCCGCGCCCGCCGGCCCGGCCCGCCAGACGCGCGGCAGCCCCCGCTCGCCTGGCGCCACTTCCGCCCGCGCCATGTCGCGTTCCAGAAACACCACGACCGCCCCGGCCAAGGCCCCCGCCGCCGTCGCTTCCTCACTCCCCTGCTGTCCGCGCAGCAGGCCGCTCAACCGCCAGACCTCGCCGCCGACCAGTTCCGCCCGCCGATACTGCACCACTTCCCAGCCCGCCGCCGTCTCCAGCGCCAGGCCATTTCCGCCGCCCAGCACACCGCCCGCCGTCAGGCTCTCCGGCGCCCGTCCCTCGATGCGCACCATGACGGCGTTGGCCTCGTCCCAACGCCCGACCACGCCGCGCCCGACCGCCTCGGTCAGCACCCCGACCGTCGCCGGTCGCATCACCGTCGCCCGCGGCGTCAGCGCCTCCACGCTCGCGCCCCCATGCACCGCCATCGGCGTCCAGGGCTCCGCCGCTGCCGCCACCACCGGCCGCCCGTCGTCCTCCGCCCCCGGCAAGGGCGGCAGGTCCAGCAGCCGCAAAAACGGCGCGCCCACTACCGTCGGTCCATCGCCGGGCCGCCAATCCATCGGCGCCTCATCGGCCCGCACAGAAACCACCGACTCCAGCACCGCCGACGGCTGCTCGTCCACGTCCAGCCGCGTCACGCGCCAGTCGCCCGTCCGCCCCTCGGCCTTCACCACCTCTCCCGGTTCCAGCCGCAAGGCCTCTAGCGGCCCCAGCCGCACCGTCAGCCGGTCCGTCTCGCCCCCGGTCGTCGCCAGCGTCCTTCGCGCCAGCGCCCCGGCCACGCCCGCCCCGCACACCGCCGGCAGTTCCAGATCAACCCCGCCGCCGTCGCCGAGCCCGCGCACCACCACCGACCCGGTCTGATAATCCGCCGTCTCGTCGATAAACCGCACCCGCGCCGCGCCCGCCCTCGGCTCCAGCGACCGATCCGCGACGACGCTCGCCCCCTCGTCCGGCAGGGCCAAGGCCGCCGCCGTCAGCGTCAACCCCACAGCCGTCTCGCCCAGCACGGCGATCCGCCCGCCCCGCTCCGCCGCCGTCGCCCCCAGACCCGTCAGCAGCGGTTCCAGCGCATCCCGCGTCCGCATCGGTCGATCAATCACATAGCCCGCGATCTCGCCGTCCAGCGCCCCGATCTCGAACGCCTCCTCCGCCAGCCCGCCGCGCTTCAGCACCGCCGCGACCAGATCCGCCGCCTCGCCGCCCATGCGCCCGTTCAGCCAGTGCCCGGCCCGCCAAGCCCCCGCGTCAACCCACACGCCATCCCGCGCCGGAAAGGCCGGAAACGGCCGCGCATCCCAGCACCAGGCGTCCGCCCCCTCGACCATCCGCCCGCCATAGACCGCCGACACCGGATTGTTCGCCACATCCTCAAAGTGCGTCAGCACCGCCTCCAGCGCCCGCCGCTGCATCCGGTCGTCGCGCGCCCCCGTCGAATGCGGCGGCAGGGCGTTCTCGGAACTCTTGGGGTCCTGAAACAGATTGGGCGCATTGCCGCCCCGGTCCACCGCCGCACAGCCGAACTCGGTCAGCCGGATCGGCTTCATCCCCGGAACCCAGGCCGTCGGCGTCGCCGACCGCACGCCCGCGACCCGCTCATGGTGAGCGTTCGACCACCACCCCTTCAGGTCCTTGGGGCGATACAGCCAGTCCTCGCCATGCGCCCCGTCGCGGATCGGCGTCCGCACCTGCCCCGCCCGATCCTCGGCGCTGGCGTAATACCAGTCGAAGTTCTCGCCGCCCGCGACCTGCATCGCCAGATAGGCCGGGTCCGCCGCCCCCTCGAACGCCTCCGCATCCAGCCCGCCGTCGCCCGCACGCCAGTCGCCCAGCGGCGGATACCAGTCGATGCCGACGTAATCGATGTTCGGATCGGCCCACAGCGGGTCCAGATGGAACCGCGCCTCGCCGCCCTTTTGCCAGCCGAAATACTCCGACCAGTCGGCGGCATAGGACAGCTTCACCCCCACCCCGACAATCGCCCGGCACTCCGCCGCCAGCGCCTTGAATTGCGCCGTCGCCGGAAAGCCGCCGCCCGCATCGCGGGTCCCGGTCAGCCCTCGCATCTCCGAGCCGATCAGCAGGCCGTCCGCCCCCTCTTCCGCCGCCATCCGCGCATAGTGCAGCGCCAGCCGCCTCAGGCCCCAGCCGCTCGCCGTCCCGAACAGGGCCGCGACCTCAGCCGCCGCCCCTGCCCCGTCCGTCCCGGCCACGCGCCCGCGCCACGGATAGCCAGGGCAGTCCATGAAGACGAAGGGATACAGCGTCACCTCCACCCCCCGCGCCTTCAGGCTGCGGATCGCCTGGCGCACGCTCTCGTCGGACGGCGTCCCGCCGTAGGCCGGCCCGCCGTCGATCTGCGACACCAGATGCGCCTCATGCCGCTCCAACCCGGCCACGCTCCAACGCATCGGCTTGGTCATCTTGTCGCGCCGATCCACCCCGGGTCGAACCTGACAATGTCCCGCCCGCACGTCATCGCCGAACCAGCCGACGATCAGGCTGACCCGCTTCAGGTTCGGCGCCTGCACCATCAACTGATCCAGCGACACCTCGACATCCGCCCGCCCCTCGGCGTTGTTGACGTTCTCAGGCCTGCTCTTCGTCAGCCCCTCGCGCCGCATCACGGCTTCGGTCGCCAGACAGAACTCCCCCGCCCCGGGGATCAGACACACCCCCTCCAGCCGGTCCTCCAGCCGCCGCTCAACGCCCATCGGCCGACGAAACACCTCGAACGCCAGCTGCGGCGCCCGATTACCGAACGGCCCCAGCGGCAGGTCCTCGAACACCACATAGGCCGTGCCGCGAAACGCCGAGGCCGCCCCTTCCACCGCCTCGATCAACGGGTCCGGCGTCTGCGTCTCGGTCCCGCGATGCACCCGCATCGTCACCCCGGTCAGGTCCAGCGGCTGACCGTCGGCCCAGACCCGGCCGACCCCGTCGATCGGCCCCTCGCCCAGCCCGACGGCGAAGCTCAGCGAATATTCGTACTCGACCGTCTTCTGCCCGCCCTTGCCGCCCGACCGCTTGTGCTTGGTCTCCAGGAACCGCGCGGCCCAGATCACCTGCCCCACCACCCGCGCCCGGCCAAAGACGCAGCCCATCGGCGCCCCGTCCGCCGACGACTGCAGGCTCAGGCCCTCCAGCCGCGGCCCCTTCTGCCGCGCCGGCGACAGGCTGGCGATCACCCGGTTGTCGATGGCCTTGCCGATGGTCGAGCCGATGAACTGGCCGATCGGCCCGCCGACCTGCTGGCCCACATTGCTCAGAATGACCTGCGCCAAATCCTCAGCCCTCCGTCTTCACCGGCCAGCGAAACGCCGCGACCAGCCTTCGCCGCCACCACGGCCCCATCCAGCTCTCGACCACCGCCCGCCCCCAATAGGCGTGGATCATCTTCCACTCCGACCCGTCATCCGACGACAGGATGGCGCAGTGCTTGACCGGACACCCCGCGCTCATCCGAAACAGCAGCACGTCCCCCGCCCGCGCCATCGCCGGCGAAACCTCGACCAGCCGCCGCCGCGCCGCGTTCAGCAAGGTCTCCTCGCCCCCCGTCTCGGCCCAGTCGGCGCGATAGGCCGGCGGCGCCTCCGGCTCCTCCCCCACCACCTCGCGCCACACCCCGCGCACCAACCCCAGA
>NZ_JACARP010000079.1:0-3213 GCF_013386595.1 Brevundimonas sp. P7753
AGGGGAGGGCGCGCGGCGTGGAGGTGCAGGGGCGGGATTTCCGGCGTCGCGGTTCTGGATTCTCGGCACAGGGCCGAGAATGACGATTAGAAAGAGGTTGGAAGACTTGATCCAGGATGACGCCATGCCGACCGCCCGCCCCTATCGCCCCGAAGATTGCGATGGCTGTCTGGCCCTGTTCGACAGCAATACGCCGCGCTTCTTTGATGTGAGCGAGCGGGACGGGTTTGTCGGCTTCCTGAAAGATCAGGCCCTGCGCTGGCCCTATCAGGTGATCGAGCTGGACGGGCGGATCGTCGGCTGCGGCGGCCATGCGGTGGAGGGGGACGGGGTCAGCGTGGCCCTGTGCTGGGGCATGGTGGACAACAGCCTGCACGGGCGGGGGCTGGGCCAGGTGCTGACCGAGGCGCGGATCGCGGCGGCGCGGGCGACGCCGGGGATCGCCCGCGTCATCCTGAACACCAGCCAGCATACGCAGGGCTTCTATGCGCGGTTCGGGTTCGAGGCGGAAAAGGTGACGCCCGACGGCTATGCGCCCGGCATCGACCGCTGGGACATGGTGCTGAAACTGGATTGAGGAGAGGGGGGGCGGTCCGGCTTCTCAGTCGGGGGGGCGTTAAGGCCGGACCGCCACAGACGACATCGGGGTTGGGGGGCGTCCGATGTGTCCGATGCAATAACAACGGACCTGAAACTTGGTTCCGCAAGAATTCGCGCGTTATCCATGATTGTTGAACGCGGTTCTTGAACTGGCGATTTCTTGCCCGGACGCCCCCGATTCCGTCAGCCTGCGCCGGCGATCTGCATCATCACCAGGCCGGTGAACCAGGCGGCGCCGGTGCCGACGATATAGCCCACGACCGCCAGCAGGACGCCGACCGAGGCCAGGGACGGGTGGAAGGCCGCCGCCGCCACCGGGGCGCTGGCCGCGCCGCCGATATTGGCCATGGAGCCGACGCCGAGGAAGAAGGCCGGGGCCTTGATCAGCCAGGCGACGGCGAACAGCAGCAGGACGTGAACCGCCATCCAGACCAGGCCGATCAGGAAGTAGGCGGGCGAATCAAGGATGGCGCCGATGTTCATGTTCAGGCCGACGGTGGCGACCAGGACATAGACGAAGACCGAGCCGACCTTGGCCGCGCCGGGGCCTTGCAGCTTGCGCGCCGGGGTGAAGGACAGGACCACGCCGATGACGGTAGCGATCAGCACCAGCCAGAAGAAGCTGGAGTCCAGCGACAGGCGCTGGGCCCAGGGGGCGTTGGCGCCGAACCAGGCCGACAGGGGGTCGGCCAGGGCGTGCGACAGGCCGACCGCGCCGAAGCCGACGCCGACGATGAAGATCAGGTCCTTCAGCGAGGGTATGCGGGCGTTTTCGGTCTCATAGGCCTCGGCCTTTTCGCGCACGCGGTCGACGGCGGAGGCGTCGGCGCGCAGCAGGCGATTGACGCGCACCTGGTTGGCCGCGATCCACAGCACGCCCGCCATCCAGATGTTGGCGACGATGACGTCGACGGCGATCCAGATGGAGAAGACGTCGGGGCCGGCGCCGTAGATTTCATACAGAGCGGTCTGGTTGGCCGAGCCGCCGATCCAGCTGCCGGCGACGGTGGCCATGCCGCGCCAGATGGCCTCGGGGCCGGCGCCCATCAGGTCGGGCGCGACCCAGCTGGTCAACAGCAGGGCGATGGGGCCGCCCAGCATGACGCCGAGCGTGCCGGTGAAGAACATGATCAGGGCTTTCGGCCCCAGGCGGAAGACCGCCGGCAGGTCCGCCGACACCGTCAGCAACACCAGGGCCGCCGGCAGCAGGAAGCGCGAGGCGATGAAGTAGAGGCGCGAGGTTTCGGGATCGACGACGCCGAAGGTGGTCAGCAGCGACGGCAGAAAATAGCAGAGCAGCAGGGCGGGCACGAAGGCGAAGAACCGCTGAACCCCCTTGTTGGGCAGGCTGGAGGCCCAGAAGACCCCCGCCAGAATGACGGCCAGAAGGCCCAGAACGACGGCGTCGTTGGTGATCAGCGCGGCGGCTTTTTCAGCTGGCATGGAGTGAGCGTCTTCCCCGAATCGTTGCGCGCATAAGCACGGCGCCGCGAGGATATGGCAATGCGACGATGTCGCGCGGCGATATTGCGCGGGGGGCCGGGATGGGCGAAGCGAGCGCACAGGTCCCGGCGTCGGGGTCGAGTGAGCGGATGAGGTCGGGCGTGAAGACTCTGGGTGTTCTGGGCGGCATGGGACCGGCGGCGACCGTGGCCTTTCTGGCGCGGGTGCAGGCCCTGACCCCGGCTCAGGGCGACGAAGACCATGTGCGGGTGGTCATGGACATGAACCCGCAGACGCCGAACCGGCATACTCAGCCCGAGGCGGCGGGGCGGACCCTGGGCGAGATGGCGCTGCGGCTGAAGGCGGCGGGGGCCGAGGTTCTGGCCATGCCGTGCAACACCGCCCACGCCCATGCCGCGGCGATCCGGGCGGCGGGGCTGCCCTTCGTCGACATGGTGGCGGAGACGGCCAAGGCGGCCAAGGCGAATGGCGCGACCCGGATCGGGGTGCTGGCGACGCCGGGGGGCGAGGCGCTGTATTCGGCTGCGTTGGCGGCTGAGAGCGTGGAGATGGTGCGGCTGTCGGACGCCGACCGGGCGCGATTCATGGCGGTGGTGGCCGGGGTCAAGGCGGGCGATGTGGGACCTGAGCAGAGGGCGGCCATGCGCGACCTGGCGGCGGCCCTGGTCGCGGCGGGGGCCGAGGGCGTGATCGGCGGCTGCACCGAGGTGCCGCTGTTGCTGGATGCGGCGGACGTGGCCGTGCCGCTGACGGATTCGGCGGAGGTGTTGGCGCGGGTGTGCGTGGGGATGTGTCTTTAATCGGCCCTTCTCCCCTTGCGGGAGAAGGTGGCCCGGCAGGGCCGGATGAGGGGTTTTGCGACGTTGGCCGCTGCTGAATTCGAAGCGTGCGCGACCCCTCATCCGTCTGCCCTCGGGTCAAGCCCGAGGACAGCCACCTTCTCCCGCAAGGGGAGAAGGACTAAAGCGGGTGGGTGAAACAGTCTCTCATCATTGATTGCGACCCCGGCGTGGATGACGCCACGGGGTTGCTGACCGCCTTCGCCTCTTCCGATCTTGACCTGCTGGCCGTGACCACGGTCGGGGGCAATGTCAGCGCCGCAAAGACGGCGAGGAATGCGCGTATCCTGCGCCAGATCGCCGGGCGCGA
>NZ_JACARP010000080.1:0-27986 GCF_013386595.1 Brevundimonas sp. P7753
CGCTGGACTACAATACCCGCCGGCCGCACTCGTCGATCGGCTACCTCACCCCGGAGGCCTTTGCCGCCAGTCTGACCGCAACAGGCCGACCCGCTGCGCAGGATGAAAGCTGCGCGGCCCGGCCTGTTGCTCACCCCACGCTGCGAGGCGTAACTAATGATCCGCTCCCAGAAAACTGGATCACCGGGCGTTAGAGTTTTCCGCTGAGATTTTCCCTGGCTGGGAAGGAGCGGAGAACGATGAAGGCATCACAGTTTTCGGACGCCCAGAAGGCGTTCATTTTGAAGCAGGGCGCCGACGGCGTGCCTGTGGCGGAGATTTGCCGGCGGGCCGGGATCAGTCAGGCGACCTACTTCAACTGGAAGAAGAAGTACGACGGCCTGCTGCCGACGGAGATGAAGCGGCTGAAGCAGCTCGAGGACGAGAATACGCGGCTGCGCAAGCTGGTGGCGGACCTGTCGCTGGACCGTGAGATGCTGCAGGACGTGATCCGGCGAAAGCTTTGAGGCCTGGTCGCAAGCGCGAGCTGGTGGACGAGTGTCGGAGTGATTGGGGCGTGTCGATCCGGCGGGATTGCCGGGTGCTTGAGATGGACACGTCGAGCTATCACTACCGATCCCGTCGCCCCGACCAGGCCGGTCTCGAATCCCGGATCAGGGCGATCTGTCAGACGCGCGTGCGCTATGGCTATCGCCGGATCCATGTCCTGCTGCAGCGAGAAGGCTGGCAGATCAACATCAAGAAGACCCGACGCATCTACAATGAGTTAGGACTTCAGCTAAGGAACAAGACGCCCAAACGCCGGGTGAAGGCCAAGCTGCGGGAAGACCGCTGCGAAGCCACCGTGCCAAACGAGACCTGGGCAATGGACTTCGTGCACGACCAACTGGCGACCGGCAGGAAGATCCGGATCCTGACCGTCGTGGACACCTTCACCCGGTACTCCCCGGTGATCGATCCACGGTTCACCTATCGGTCGGAAAACGTCGTCGAGGCGTTGGATCGGGCCTGCGCCAAGCTGGGCTATCCAAAGGCCATCCGGGTCGATCAGGGCACGGAGTTCGTCTCTCGGAACCTTGACCTGTGGGCCTACGCCCACGGCGTCACCCTGGACTTCTCCCGCCCCGGCAAGCCCACAGACAACGCCTACATTGAGGCGTTCAATGGACGCTTCCGGGCCGAATGCCTGAACGCCCACTGGTTCCTGACGCTTGCGGATGCGGCCGACCCGAAGGGCGGCGAAGCCAAAAGTTGGAGGCTTGGCGCAGAGACTACAACGAGGTCCGGACCCATGGGCCATAGGCAATAGGACGCTGATCGCGTTGATGAATCCCGGTGACATAGCCAGCCTGTCACCCTGAATCGAGCCGGAAAACTCCAGCTCCGAGTGCTCCAGAGAATGGGAGCGGATCAGGGGGCACGTCAATGTCGTGGCGCTGTAGGCAACGGTGCAGCGCCGACCGGGTCAGATGCGGAACGCATGGTTGCATGGCTTAGCGGCAGTCATCCAGCGGCAGCAAGATATGCCGCCGGAACGCGACGACGATCGTTTCTCCGGCTTCGGTCAGAACCATCGAGCGCGGCTCCCCCGGCCCGGTCGTCATATCCTCGACCGACGTCCGCTTGCGCCACTTCGCCACCGTCTTCGGGTTGATCGCAAGGTCCCGGCTCAGTGTCGCGAGCGAAGCTTGCGATTGCTGTATTACTGCCCGTGTGGCGTGCGTGGTCGTGGCTGCCCATGACGTACCTGTCCCATAGGGCTTCCTTCCATTTCCACGAAAGGATCATGCCATCAAAACGTGGCATCCAACACTTTTGCGAGTTGACGGACCATCGAAACGGGAGGCGGATTTGGCTATGAGATTACGCGATCGATCCCGAACACCAACGCAGCCTGTTTGGCCTGAAAAGGCCAGATCAGGGAGTCTCCACAGATGACGACGCCTCCTGCAGAGCGGCAGCCTTCTCGAACACCTTCAGCATGTGTTTCAGGTCCACCTGCTCCTCGGGTGTAATGTCGCCCAGGGCTTCGGCCCGGCGGATGACGGTGGCGGCGTAGCGGATCTCGTCCGCCCCGGCGCCTGACAGCAGGAGAGGGACGGCCGCCAACACGGCGTCGGTGTCCAGGGTAAGCAGGCTGGCCTGCCGACGGAGCACGGCCCGGAAACGCTCGGAATCGAAATGGTTCTCGCCGGGCGGCAACAGTTCGAGCGCCAGGTTGAAGCTGCGCTCGTCGGCGCGGCCGCGTGTCCGACTGATATAGAAGAGGGCGCGAACGCTGGCTTCGAGAAGGCCGCCTTGCTCGATTTCGTCCCTCAGACTGGCCATCTGGTCGGCGACAAAGGCCCTGTGTTCAGGCGAGACGCCGGGATGGGGGCGGACCGGCTCGCCCGGATGGGCGCCCAGTCCCGCCATGGCGCTGATCAGGGGCGACGAATAGACCCAATCGAACGTGCGCTCATAGGCGGTGTCGCGCACGATGCGCCAGGTATCCAGAGACTTGACCATCATGTCGGAGAAGGCGGTCTGGGCCTGAAGGAACGGGTTGTCGGCGGCTGCCGGCTGGCGGTCAGCTCGGATCCTTTCGGCCTCCGCCTCGACAAGGCGAGCCAGGATGTTGCGGCTGGACCAGTGTTCATAGCCGATCCGCAACGGGTGCATTTCGCGCATCATCTCGGCCGACCGGGACGTGACCAGGGTCTGGACCCAGGGTTGGGCGAAGCTGCGATAGAGGCTGAGATTGATGTCCGAGATGCGGGCGACGGCGGCGAAGCGGCGGTCGCTTTCGGGATCGGGCTGAACGATCTCGCGCACATCGTCGAGGCTGCGCCGTTCGATTGCCATGACATAGTCGCCGTCCGCCAGATCGGCGCCGGGCTCGCCCTTTTTCTTGTCGCGGATCACAGACTGATAGACGCCGGGCGGGATCAGGTTGATCAGTTCGATATTGCTGGCGAATTTGCGGTGTTCCTTGCGGCCCACCGCGCTCGACACGAAGATGCCGAGGTGGCCGATACTGTCGTGCACGGCATAGACGATGGTCTGGTCGTGGCTGACCACCTCTTCGTCGGTTTGATAGAGGTCGGTGATCCAGCCCAGGGCCTGGGGCGGCGGAGTGATGTTGTCGCCGTTCGAACAGAAGACCACGATGGGCGAGCGGATGTTGCGAAGGTCCAGCCGCACCCCGTCCGAAGTCACCAGCTGGGCTGAGGACAACCGGTTTCCGACGAACAGGTTGTCGACGATATACTGCATCTCGACCGCGTTCAGGAACACGTGGCCACCCCAGTATTTCTCGAACCCCAGATAGCGTTCGGCCTCGGTGTCGATCTTGGAATAGAGGTTGTAGCTCTTTTCCCACAGCGTGTTGGCCGGGTTCAGGTTCTCGAAATTCTGCACCAGATTCGCCCCGTCGAACCGGCCTGCGCCCAGATCCCCCGTCAGGGCGGTCATCCAGCTTCCGCCCAGGAGGCCGCCGGAATAACGCATGGGGTTCTGACCCTGCCAGCCCGCCCAGTAGGAGACGGGGGCCCCGGCCACGATGATCGGACCGAACAGTTCGGGGCGCATGGCGGCGGTCATCAGCACCTGCCACCCGGCCTGGCAATTGCCGATCACGGCGGGCTTGTCGCAATCGGGGTGGAGCGCGATGACCTTCTCGAGAAAGGCCGCCTCGGCCCGCATCACATCCTCGACCGTCTGGCCTGGCTCGGGGTCAGGCAGGAAGCCGACGAAATAGCAGGGGTGGCCGGACATCAGGGCCACGCCGATCTCGCTGTCGGGCTTGAACCCGCCAATCCCGGGACCATGGCCCGCGCGGGGATCGACGATGACGAAGGGGCGCTTTTCCGGGTCGGTCGGCTTGGCTTCAGGGGGCGCAATCCGCACCAGGCCATAGTTGACGGGGCGGGGCAGGTCGCGCCCATCCATGATCAGCTCGGCCGGAAAATGCAGGACGTTGGGTACGGCTTCGGCCATGTGGGCTAGGTACTGGTCTCCGCGTTGCCGACGCACATCGGCGAACAGGACAGCGCGTTGCCAGGTGTCGTGGGCATAGGCCGTCGCCGCCTCGACCAGCGAGGCCAGGGGTCCTAACGGGTCGGGCAGGTCGCTTTCGGGGCGATCCGTCATGGTGTCGTCCTTTCGTCCGTCAGGGTCAGGCCATCTGGCTCAGGGTGCCGCGGAAGCGGCGTGCCGAGAGAAGGAACAGGGCCGATCCGATTACCGCCAGGATGAGGAAGGGCTTCCACACCACCTCCAGTCCCGCGCCGCGATAGAGGATCGCCTGACCCAGTTCGATGAAATGGGTGGTGGGTGCGATCTGCATGATGGTCTGGACCAGTTCGGGCATGCTTTCACGCGGGGTCGCACCGCCGGACAGCATCTGCAGCGGGATCAGGGTCAACATCAGCAGCAGACCGAACTGCGGCATGGTCCGGGCCAGCGTGGCCATGAAGATGCCCATGGAAGTCATGGCGAACAGGTGCAGCAGGGCGCCGACGAGGAACAGGATCAGCGAACCGCCCAAGGGCACGCCCAGCAGCATATGGACCACGAAGACGAGGGAGACGGTCGCTGCGACCAGAACGACCAGACCCATCGACCAGATCTTGGCCAGCATGATCTCCAGAGGCGTCACCGGCATGACGAGGAGATGCTCGATGGTGCCGTGCTCCCGCTCGCGGATCAGGGCCGCCCCGGTCAGGATGATCGACAGCATTGTGATGTTGTTGATGATCGAGTTCAGCGCGCCGAACCACATGCTGTTCAGCGTTGGATTGAACCTCATCCGCAGATTGAGATCGACGGGCAAGGCGGTAGATCCGCGATAGCCCCGGACGAACTCGCTGACCTCGCTCGAGATGATCTGCTGGATGTAGCTGTTGCCGGTGAAGGCCTGGCTCATCCGGGTCGCGTCGATGTTCAGCTGAATCTCGGACGGTCGCCCGGCGAGAACGTCGCGCTGAAAGTTCGGGGGGATGTCGAGCACGAAGGTGTAGGCCCCCTCGTCCATCCCGGCGTCCATCTGATCCTGCGAGATCAGGACCGGAGGCACGAAATAGGGGGGGTAGAAGGCTGAGGCGATCCGTTCCGAGAGCGGCGATCCATCCTCGTCCACGATGGCGATGGGTGCCATGTGCAGGGTCTCGGGCACGGCCGTCGCCATCGTGTAGACGGACGCCGTGAAGGCGTAGACGATGAGGAACAGCATCATCGGATCGCGCCAGAGGCTCCACAACTCCTTGACGCCCAGACGGTAGATGTTGGCGATCTGGCGCCGCATCTCAGGCTTCCTGTTTCTTGAGCAGCAGGATCGTCGCGCCCAGGATGACGGGAACGGCGAGGACCAGCGGCACGAAGGCGGTGTGAAGCTCGTCCATGCCCAGCGCCTTGGAGAACACGCCCCGGCTGATGTTCAGCATGTGGCTGGCCGGATAGATTTCCCCGACCAGCCGCCCGGCGCCCTCGAGCGAGGAGACCGGGGTCAGGAGGCCGGCGAACTGGATGGCCGGGATCATCGTGCCAAGGATGGTGAAGAACATGGCGGCGATCTGGCTGCGCGTGAACGTCGAGGCCAGAAGGCCGATGCCAGTCGCACTGATCGAGAACAGCAGGGCCGCGAGCGCCAGGGTCGGGAAACTGCCTGTCACCGGAACGCCGAAGACCGTCACGGCCAGCAGCGACATCAGCAGGAAGTTGACCATGGCCAGGGCCACATAGGGCGCCTGTTTGCCCAGCAGGAATTCGGTGCGGGTGACAGGCGTCACATAGAGGTTGATGATCGAGCCCATCTCCTTTTCACGCACCACGGCCAGGGCGGTCAGCATGGCGGGCAGCATCAGGAGCAGAATCGGGATGACGGCCGGGACCATGGCGGGCAGGCTCTTCACATCGGGATTATAGCGGAAACGGGTCTCGACCGTGGTGGAGCCGTTCAGCGAGACGCCGCGCTCGGCCGCCTTGGCCGCCAGCCAGGTCTGGTGCATGCCCTGGACATAGCCGCGCACGTTTTCGGCCCGCATCGGCATGGCGCCGTCGACCCAGGCCCCGATCTGGGCGACATCGCCCCGCGCCACGCCCCGGCCGAAGCCCGAGGGAATCTCGATCGCGAGGGACAGTTCGCCGCTCCGCATCCGGCGGTCCAGGTCATCATAGCTGGTCAGGGCGGGCCTCTCGCTGAAATAGCGGGAACCGGCGATGTTGGAGGCGTAGTCGCGGCTGAGGGCGGTCTGGTCGCGATCCAGAACCGCGTAGCGCAGGTTGTTGACATCGAGACTGATGCCGAACCCCATCACGAACATCAGGAAGACCGAACCGACCAGGGCGAGACCGCCACGGACAGGGTCGCGCTGAAGTTCCAGCATCTCGCGCCACATGTAGCTGAACATACGTTTCGGACTGAAGCGGGCAGGAGTGCGGTTCGCCTCAGGTTCGGTCGCTTCCGTCGCGGTGACCGTCGCCGCAGCCGAAGACGGGGTTCCGCCGCCCGCATCGACCAGATAGCCGATGAAGGCCTCTTCCATCGTCGCCGCCCCCCGGTCGCGGGTGATCTTCGCCGGCGGATCGCTGACCAGAACCTTGCCGCCGTGCATCAGGGACATCCGGTCGCAGCGTTCGGCCTCGTTCATGAAATGGGTCGAGATGAAGATCGTCACCCGGTCCCGACGGGACAACTGGATCAGCAGGCGCCAGAAGGCGTCGCGCGCCACGGGATCGACGCCCGATGTGGGTTCGTCCAGGATCAGGAGTTCGGGCTTGTGAACCATGGCCACGGCCAGGGACAGCCTCTGCCGGACACCCAAGGGCAAGGCGTCTGGCAGGCTGTCCAGCACCTCCTCGAGGTCGAACCGTTCGACCATCTCGTCAATCCGGGCCGGGATCTGGTCGGCGGAGACGTGGAAGAGCTGGGCGTGCAGCACCAGGTTCTGACGAACCGTCAGTTCGCCATAAAGGGAAAAGGCCTGGGACATGTAGCCGACGCGGCGCCGGGTCTCGATGTCCGTGGCGTCGATCCGCTTGCCGAACAGCCAGGCCTCACCGTCGCTGGCGGGAAGCAGGCCGGTTAGCACCTTCATGGTCGTGGACTTGCCGCAGCCGTTGGAGCCCAGGAAGCCGAAGATCTCGCCGCGCTGGATGCGGAGGTCGACGTGATCGACGGCGGTGAAGTCGCCGAACGTGACGGTCAGCCCCCGGGCCTCGATGGCGATCTCGGTCTGGTCGGAGATGTCCAGGGGAGGGATGACCACCGGCGCATGGCCGCGCTTTCGCTCCTCGGGCAGAAGTTTGATGAAGGCGGCTTCCAGGGCGGCCTCGCCGGTGCGGTCCAGCAGTTCCCGAGGCGTGCCCGTGGCCAGGATCTTGCCGTCGTCCATGGCCACCAGCCAGTCGAACCCCTGGGCCTCGTCCATATAGGCGGTGGCGACGAGCACGCTCATGCCTGGCCGGCCCTTGCGGATGGTCGAGATCAGGTCCCAGAACTGGGCGCGCGCCAGCGGATCGACCCCGGTCGTCGGCTCGTCCAGCACCAGAAGGTCCGGGTCATGGATCAGAGCGCAGCACAGGCCGAGCTTCTGTTTCATGCCGCCGGAGAGCTTGCCTGCGGGCCTTCCCAGGAAGGGCTTCAGTCCGGTCGCACCGGTAAGGTCGTCGATGCGGCGACGACGTTCGGCGTGGTCATGGCCGAACAGGCGGGCGAAGAACTGCAGGTTCTCCTCGACCGAGAGGGTGGGATACAGGTTCCTGCCCAAGCCCTGTGGCATATAGGCGATGCGCGGGCAGACACGGTCGAGGTGCGCCTTCGACGCCATGTCGCCGCCCAGGACGGTTATGCTGCCCCTCTGGATCGCCCGTGCGCCCGCGATCAGGGACAGGAGGCTGGACTTGCCCACCCCGTCCGGCCCGATCAGCCCGATCATCCGTCCGGCGGGGACATCCAGATGGACGTCACGCAAGGCCTCGACCTTGCCATAGGTCTGGTAGACCCCGCTCAGGCTGACGGCCTGCTCCGTCGGTGTCGTATCGACAACCCCGGCCGCGGGCTCATCGGTCATTGGAACCGCCCCGGACGGTCAGGTTTGCGGGCCATGACTGGGTGCGATCCAGCTGGACATAGGCCACGCCGGGCAGGCCGGTCTTCACCTGATCGATATTGGCGCGCAGCAGGGCCGGGTCGATACGGGCGCGGACGCGGAACATCAGCTTCTGACGCTCGCTTTCGGTCTCCACCGTCTTGGGTGTGAACTGAGCCACGTCGGCGACGAACGAGATGGTCGCCGGGATCGGCCGGTCAGGGGCGGCGTCCAGCACCAGACGCACCGGCGTGCCCAGGGCGACCCGGCCTGCCGCCTGTTCGGGCAGGTAGAAGGTCATATAGACGTCCGACAGGTCGACGAGGTTCAGCACCTTGCCGCCGCCCGCCACGACCTCGCCGACCTGGGCGACCCGGAACTGGACCCGGCCGTCACGGGGCGCCTTGAGATCGCTGTCGTCGATGTCGGCCTGCAGCCGGACGATGGTGGCCTGGGCGGCGTCGACCGACGAGGCGGCGGCGGCGACCTGGGCGCGAGCGGTCTGGACGGCGGCGTTGGCGGCGGCGACCTGGGCGCGGGCCGCGTTCAGGGCCGCCTGGGCGCTGGCGACGCGGGTCTGGTCGTCGTCGGTTTCCTGCTGGGCGGCCGCGCCTTCCTCGGCCAGGGTTCGTGAGCGGTTCAGGCGGCGGCGGGCGGCCTCGAGTTCGGCCTCGCGCTGGGCGACGATGGCCTGGGCCGTGGCGGCCTGGCTGCTGGCCTGAAGTACCTGACTTTCGGCGGCGAACACCGAGGTGCGGGCCTGCTGCAGGCGGGCCTCGGCCTCGGCCTTCTGGGCGGCGAGCACAGAGACGTCCATATGGACCAGAACCTGACCCTGTTTGACTAGATCGCCCTCATTGGCCAGAATTTCGGCGATCCGGCCCGGCGACTTGGCCGAAACATCGATCTCGACCGCCTCGATCCGTCCGTTGCCCGAGACAAATCCGTCCGGCAGGCCCTTGGGCTGCAACAGGGTCCAGGCGCCCCAGCCCGCGGCTATGACGGCGATCAGGGCGATGACGCGGATGATCGTTTTGCGGTTCAGCGTCATTATCGCCTCGCTTGGCCAGAGTTTTGTTCGACAAGATCGGCGCCGCCCCCGAGCGCCGCATAGAGGGTGACCCGGTTGGCCAAGAGCGCGCCGCGCGCCGACGCCAGCGCCTGCTCGGCCGCGAAGCGGTCGCGTTCGGCGTCCAGCACCTCGATATAGGCGGCTGCGCCCGAGCCATATCTGAGCCCCGCGAGGCGGGATCTTTCGGTCAGGGAGGCCAGGACGCGTCGTCGCACCTCGACCTGTTCGGTCAGGCCGCGTTGGGCGGCCAGACCATCGGCCACCTCCCTGAAGGCGCTCTGGATGGCGCGTTCGTACTGGGCCACGGCGATCTCGCGCTGGGCGCGTGCTGCGGCGACGTTTGCGTGAATCCGTCCCGCATTGAAGATCGGCGCGGTCGCTCCGCCCGCGAAGGTCCATTTGCGATTGTCGGTCCCGTCGAACAGGTGATCGAGGTCCGTCGTTGCCGATCCCAACAGGCCGGTCAGGGCGATGCGCGGGAAATAGGCGGCGCGGGCGACACCGATGTCGGCGTTGGCGCCTCTCAACTGATGTTCCGCCGCCCGAATATCGGGGCGGGTAATCAGAAGATCCGAAGGCAGGCCGGCGGGCAGGTCCGCCGACAGGGCTGTCTCGACCTGCGACAGCGGAAGTGCGGTTATCGGGGCCGGGGCGCCGATCAGCAGTGTCAGGGCGTTGGTCGTCTGTTCGCGCGCCTGGATCAGGGCGACGCGCTCACCCTCGGCCTGAGCCAGAAGACTGTCGGCCTGGATCATGTCGAAACGCGACGACGACCCGATCTCGTGCCGCCGTCGGGCGATGCGCGCGGCCTCGCGGCGTGTCGTTAAGGTCTGGTCTGCCAGGGCGATCCGTTCGTCCAGTTCGCGCTGTTGAAGCCAGGTCCGCGCCACGGCGGATGTCAGGCTCAGGGTCGCGGCCTGCCGAGCCTCGTCGGTCGCCAGGAAACTTTCCAGCGCCGAGCCTTCGAGATTGCGGACCCGGCCCCAGAAATCCAGTTCCCACGACAGGTCCAGGTCGGCGCTGTACTGCGTGGCGGTGAAGCTGCGGCCCGTCACCGAAAGATCGATCGGGGTCTGGCCCCGGCCGATACCGGCCTCGGCGCCGACGGTAGGGAACCGCCCGGAGCGTTGAATGCGCCAGGCCGCGCGGGCCTGTTCGACCCTGAGGGTCGCGATCCGCAGGTCTCGATTGTTCTCCAGCGCCTGCTGGATCACCGCTTGAAGCGCCGGTTCGGCGAAGAAGGTCCGCCACCCGATCTGGTCCACGGCGCCGCCGGATTCGCCGGACGCCGCATTGCCCGGCCAGACCGCAGCGACAGGCGGTTCCGGCAGAACGGTGGGCGGTGCGAACGAGCACCCCGAAACCGCCAGAGCCGAGATTGTCAGGGCGCCGCCATAAGCAATGATGAGCGTTCTCCGCAAGCCGCGCGCAACAGGACGACGGACAGGGGAAATCTCCGGCGATCGAGTCATAAGAGTCCTGAAATGGCCTTCGGGGAGACGGCTGTTCCCGGGTATCTCTAGCTCCGGCCTCCGTGGCTTTGCATACGTAGACATACGGATGCAGGCCGAGGGCGACGGGATTTAGGATTCGAGCCGCGCGTCCCGCGTTTCTGAACCGAACCGGACCGGCCTGGACCGTCGCGCGGCGGGGTCGTCCAGCCCCGTTTCGATTCAGGTCGGTCGCCTTGTCGGAACCCGCCCATGTCGTCTGATATTCCGCCGCGCGAAGACGAAGACCTCACCGACGCCCTGGATCGGTCATTGCACGCCGTCGCCGCCCGTATGACGGGAGGACTGTCGCCGGAGGCGATGCTGGGCGCGTGGCTGGACTGGAGCGTGCATCTGGCCGGGTCGCCGGGCCGTCGTGCGGAGTTGCTTTGCTCGGCTGTCGACAAGGCGAGGCGTCTGGAGACCTGGACGCTCGAGAGTCTGGGCGCGGGTCAGGCGGCGGCCCCCGTTATCGCCGCCGGGTCGGGCGACCGACGGTTTGACGGAGCCGGCTGGAACGGCTGGCCTTTCAACCTGATGCAGCAGCAATTCCTTCTGGCCCAGGAATGGTGGAGCGAGGCCACGACCGGTCTGGGCGGGGTGACCCCCCAGCATGAAAAGGCGGTGGCCTTCGCCGCCCGGCAGCTTCTGGACGCAGCTTCGCCCTCGAACTTCCCGTGGACCAACCCTGAGGTGATCGAACGCACCCTGGAGACGTCGGGAATTAACTTCATCGCCGGCTATCAGAAATGGCTGAAGGACGTCAGTGAACTGGCTCCAGCCGACGATGAGGATCGGGCGCCCGCTTTCAGACCTGGCCGGGACGTGGCGACGACGCCGGGCAAGGTGATCTATCGGAATCACCTGATCGAACTGATCCAGTATGAGCCGACGACCGAAACCGTGCGACCGGAACCGGTGTTGATCGCTCCGGCCTGGATCATGAAATACTATATCCTGGACCTCTCGCCGCAGAACTCACTGGTCCGGTATCTGGTGGAGCAGGGCTATACGGTCTTCATGATCTCGTGGCGCAACCCGGACGCGGCCGACCGCGACCTGACGCTCGACGACTACCGCATGTTCGGCGTAATGGAGGCGCTAGACGCCATCGGCGGGATCGTCCCCGACCGCAAGGTCCATGCCGTCGGCTATTGTCTGGGGGGCACCCTGTTGTCGATCGCGGCGGCGACCATGGCCCGCGACAAGGACGAGCGGCTGGCGACGGTATCGCTTCTGGCGGCCCAGACCGACTTCACCGAGGCGGGCGAACTGACGCTGTTCATCAATCCAGCCCAGTTGCAGTTCCTCGAGGACATGATGTGGGAGCAGGGCTATCTGGATGGATCCCAGATGGGCGGATCGTTCGAGATTCTGCGCTCGAAGGACCTGATCTGGTCGCGCATGGTGCGGGAGTACATGATGGGTGAACATCAGGCTCCCAATGACCTGATGTCGTGGAACGCCGACCAGACGCGGATGCCGTATCGGATGCATTCGGAATATCTGCACCGTCTCTTCATGGACAATGCGCTGGCTAGCGGACGCTATCTGGTCGAGGGCGATCCGATCGCTCTGGTCGACATAAGGGCGCCGATCTTCGCCGTGGGAACCGAGCGCGACCACGTGGCGCCATGGAAATCGGTGTTCAAGATTCATCTTCTGGCGCGTGCCGAGGTCACTTTCGCCCTCACCTCGGGCGGGCACAACGCCGGGATCGTGTCCGAGCCTGGCCATGCCGGACGCCGCTATCGGCTGCACACCCAGAATCCCATCGACCACTATATCGACCCTGATCGCTGGGTCGAACAGGCCACCATGATCGAGGGGTCCTGGTGGACGGCCTGGGCGTCCTGGCTGGACGACCGTTCGGGACCGCCCGTCGCCCCGCCCGTGATGGGAGACCCAGTCGCAGATGCGCCTGGCGACTATGTGTTCCAGTATTGATTGATTTCGCCGCCCGGCCTCGACGCCGAAGCCCGCATCGGAGACGCCGTGCAATTCATCGAAAACCGTCCCTATGGCGCGCTGAACCCCGGTGACCGGGCGGATGTGACCCGCCTGCTGGACGCCCAGGATTTCGTGCTGTTTTCGGCCATGTCCGGCGACATGGCGCCTGCCGGTCTGGAGGACGCGGCGGAAGGGGCGGTCATCCCACAGGGCGGCTGGGCCGGGGTTCTGGTCGCCAATATCATCAGCAGCGAACTGCCCGGATCAGGTTCACTCATCGTGGAGCAAAGCCTCAGATTCGATGGCCCGGCCCATGTCGGCGACGTACTGACCCTCAGTGTCACGGTCCGGGAGAAGCAGCCCGACAACCGGGTGCTTCTGGACTGCGAGGCTCGGGACCAGGGCGGCGCACAGGTGTTTTCCGGAGAAGTTCTGGTCATTGCCCCGGGGGAATCCATCCGCCGACCGCGTGTCCTGACGCCGGACATCCATCTGCAACCGCGTGGTCAGGGGCATGACCGTGTCATGGAGGCTGCGCGCGGCCTGCCTGCAATCCGCACGGTCGTTGTGCATCCGGTGGACGAGGCGTCCTTGAGCGGCGCTCTGGATGCAGCGCGCGCCGGGATGATCGTGCCGATCCTGGTCGGGCCACAGGCGAAGATCGCCGCCGCCGCCGAGGCCTGCCACGCCGATCTGTCCGGCGTCGAGATCGTCGATGTCCCGCACAGCCACGCCGCCGCCGCCCGCGCCGTCGAACTGGTTCGGGAAGGGCGGGGCGATGCGATCATGAAGGGCGCCCTGCATACGGACGAACTCATGGGGGCGGTGATGAAGACCGACATCGGCCTCAGAACCGAACGTCGGGTCAGTCATGTCTTCGCCCTGGACGTCCCGACCTATCACAAGGCCCTGTTGGTCACGGATGCGGCGATCAACATCTATCCGACCCTGGATGACAAGCGTGACATCGTCCAGAACGCCATCGACCTGGCTCAGGCCCTGGGCGTGGACCGGCCCAAGGTCGCCATCCTGTCGGCGGTAGAGACCGTCTATCCCAAGATCGCCTCGACGGTGGAGGCCGCCGCCCTGTGCAAGATGGCGGACCGGGGCCAAATCAGGGGTGGGATCCTGGATGGCCCCCTGGCGTTCGACAACGCCATCTCACGCGCCGCCGCCGAGGCCAAACATATCGTTTCGCCGGTGGCCGGCGACGTCGACATCCTCGTGGCTCCCGATCTCGAGGCGGGAAACATGATCGCCAAACAGTTGATCTATCTGGCGGGCGCCGAGGCGGCCGGACTGGCGCTGGGCGCGCGCGCGCCGATCATGCTGACCAGCCGGTCAGACGGGGCGCGAGCCCGGGTCGTGTCCTGCGCTTTAGCCCAGCTCTACATCCATCGCCGTCTGGCGGGGGCGCCGTCATGAGCCGCGATGCGATCCTGATTATGAACGCGGGCTCGTCGAGCCTCAAGTTCGCCTTCTACGGCGCCGACGATCTGTCCGTGCAGGCGAGGGGCGCGCTCGACACGGCGGGCGGAACCGTCAGGCTGCGAAGTCTGGAAGGGCAGATGGCCGACGCCTTCCACGCACGGGCTCTGTCGGTCCACGGCGACATCAACGCCCAGGTCGGCTGGATTCTGGACACGGTGCGACAGGACCTGCCGCTCACCCTGGTCGGCGCCGGTCACCGGGTCGTCCACGGCGGCCCCGCCTTTCATGAGCCCGTGTTGCTGGACGAGGCCATCATCCGGACCCTGACCTTGCTGACGCCCCTGGCGCCTGCTCACCAGCCGCACAATCTGGCCGGGGTCGAAGCGGTGTCGCAGGTCTGGCCCGATCTGCCGCAGGTCGCCTGTTTCGATACCGGGTTTCACCATACACAGGACCGACTGGCCCAACTGTTTCCCATTCCGCGCGCCCTGACCGATCGGGGGGTGATCCGATATGGCTTCCATGGCCTGTCCTACGAGCATATCGCCGCCCGACTGCCCGAACTCCTCGGCGAGCGGGCCGAGGGGCGGGTGATCGTCGCCCATTTGGGCAATGGCGCCAGCCTCTGCGCCATGAAGAACCGCCGCAGCATCGCCACCACCATGGGGTTCACCGCCCTCGATGGACTGATGATGGGCACCCGCGCGGGGGCCGTCGATCCGGGACTGGTGCTGTGGCTGATCTCGGAACAGGGCATGGCTCCGGCCGAGGTCTCGGACATGCTGAACAACAAATCCGGCCTGCTGGGGGTATCGGGCATCAGCAATGACGTGCGCGAACTGGTGAAGTCCAATGCGCCCGAGGCGGCCGAGGCGCTGGATCTGTTCGCCTATCGGATCATGCGCGAGACGGGTTCGCTGATGGCGGCCTTGGGAGGACTGGACGCCATTGTCTTCACCGGCGGTATTGGCGAGCACAATCCGGTCGTACGCGGCAAGGTGGCCGAGCGTCTGGCCTGGGCCGGGGTCGACCTGGACCCTGTCCGCAATTTCCGCAACGAGACGGTTGTCAGTCGCGACGCCTCGGCGGTAACGGTTCTGGTCGAGCCGGCGAACGAAGAACTTCCTATCGCCGAGGCAGTGCGCCGTTTGCTGGGAGCGGGCGAGGGCGTCTCTACGTAGAAACCACGATATTCATGCGATTTCCGCCACGCCTAAATGACGGACATCAGGCGAGACACATCTCGTCCGCATTCGTCAGGGAATACGCGCATGACCACCGCCATTGACGCCGCCGCCGCCATCGGCCGGGCCAACACCGATCTTGTCCTGGGCCTCGCCTCCGTCATCCAGGAAACCAATCAGCGCTGGTTCGAGCTGAGTTCTCGCGTCGCCTCAGAGGCGGTCCGCGGCCCCTCCATCGACAAGGCCTACTGGGACGAGATTACGGCCGTCGCAACCGAGACGCGGGCCGCCGGCTTCAACAACGCCCAGAAGGCCGTGGCTGACTGGCAGTCCTGCTGCAGTGACGCGGTGCGCGAGATCGAGTCGCCGTTCAAGAATACCGCCAATCTGGCTTCGATCTTTCAGGCCTGGCTGCCTGTGAAGCCCTCGGAAGACGCCAAGGCTCCGGCCAAGACCAAGGCTCCCGCCGCCAATGGCTGATCGTACTGCTCTGGTGACCGGAGGGACGCGCGGTCTGGGCCAGGCTATCGCCATCCGACTTCATGACGCCGGTCATCAGGTCGTTGTCACCCATTCGCTGGGCAACCCCAATTCCGATGACTGGCTGGCGACACAGAAGGCTCTGGGCCGCACGTTCTTCGCCTATCCGGTGGATGTTGCGGACTATCAGTCCTGTGTCGACCTTGCCGGGCGGCTGGCCGCCGATGGCAGGATCATCGACATCCTGGTCAACAATGCCGGGATCACTCGCGATTCCACCTTCCGCAAGATGGGGTTGGACGACTGGAACGCGGTCATCCGGACCAATCTGGATTCGATGTTCTACATGACCAAACCCTATACCGAGGGTATGGCCCAACGCGGATGGGGGCGGATCATCAACATCGCCTCCATAAACGGCCAGAAGGGCTCGTTCGGCCAGGCGAACTATGCGGCGGCCAAGGCGGGGATCCACGGCTTCACCATGTCCCTGGCGCTTGAAATGGCGCGCAAGGGCGTGACCGTGAACACCATTTCGCCCGGCTATCTGGCTACGGAAATGGTCATGAAGGTGCCCAGGGAGATTCTGGAGGAAAAGGTCATCTCCCAGATTCCGCTGGGCCGGCTGGGCGATCCATTCGAGATCGCGGCCCTGGCGGCCTTCATGGCTTCTGACGACGCCGGCTTTATGACGGGCGCCAACGTGGCCATGAACGGCGGCCATCATATGCAATGAGGGCGTCGAAAACTGGACAAAAGTGTCTGTTTCCTTCATAAGGAGGCGTATACGGTCACGCTTGCGGGATCGAAGGCCTCTTTATTGTTCCCGGGTCGCCCTGCCTCTCCATGTCGCATTCCGATGCTCCGCGCTGGAATCCGATCGCCCCCGTGAATATCGCCGGATGGAGAGGTCATGCCTTCGCCGTCGCAGCCGTCGCGGTTGCTGCTGGTGTCGAAATCTGTCTCCAGCATCTTCTGGGCGGTTATGCCCCCTATCTTCTGTCGATATCCGCCATCATCGCCACCATGGCCTGGGGCGGCAATGGCCCGGCCTTTCTGGCTATCGCCCTGAGCGTGGCGGCGGAAGCAATGTTGGAATACGGGTTCAGCCCCGGCAAGGTGGACGTCGCAGCGCATGTCAGCTTCGCCTTGACCATCGGCGGACTGCTGGGCCTCAGCCTGATGCGGGCCTACCTGCCGTTCCGCTCGTCACTGGTCCGATTGAGCCCGGAGGGGCAGATCATTCTGCGCTCGCGGGTAAGCGACAAGGTCGATCTGTTGCTCGAACGCGAGGCGGGCCATGCGCTCTACGGCCTGAACGTCGACGGTCGTATCAAGACCTGGAGCAAGGCCGCCGCCCGCCTGTCAGGCTGGACGGAGGAGGAGGTGCTCGGGCAGAGCTTTTCCCGATTCTATCCGCCCGACGCCATCCTGGCGGGCAAGCCGGCCGCCGATCTGGCCATGGTTCGCCGCGACGAACGGTTCGAGGACGAGAGCTGGCGTGTCCGCAAGGACGGTTCGGAGTTTCTGGCTCATATGACTATCGTCGCCCTGCACGACGATGGCGGACGGGTGAACGGATTTGGAGTCATCGTTCGCGACATCACCGACCAGCGCGCCGCCGAGGCGGTGCTTAAGGCACGGGCCGATCATCTCCGCTCCATCCTCGCGACGATTCCCGACGCCATGGTCGTGATCGACGAAGGCGGCGCCATCCTGTCCTTCAGCGCCGCGGCCGAACGGCTGTTCGGTTATGAGGAGGCCGAGGTCATTGGGTCGAACGTCAATCGCCTGATGCCTCAACCGTATCGCGACCAGCACGACGCCTACATTGATCGCTATCTGCGGACCGGCGAGAAACGTATCATCGGGTCCAACAGGGTCGTTATCGGCGCCCGCTGCGATGGCTCGACCTTCCCTATGTCGCTGACAATTGGCGAGACGGTCAGCGAGGGACGCCGGATGTTCACCGGCTTTGTCCGCGACCTGACAGAACACCGGATCACCCAGGCTCGTGTGGACGCCCTACAGTCGCAACTGATCCATATGGCGCGAGTGGGCGCCATGGGCGCCATGGCGTCGACACTGGCCCATGAGCTGACTCAACCGCTGACGGCGGTGGTCAACTACGCACAAGGCGTGCGTGATCTGATCGACGATCTCGAAGAGGCCGATATTCCCGATATTCGGGAAGCTCTCGACGACGCCGTGCTTCAAGCTCTGCGCGCGGGACAGATCGTGCGCCGGCTGCGCGACTTCGTCGCCAGGGGCGAGGTCGAGAAGACGGTCGAGAATCTGCCGGTCCTGATCGCTTCGGCCTGCGATTTCAGCCTGATGGATGCGCGCGACCGGGGCGTGACTGTTCGGTTTGACCTGGACCCGGAGGCCTCGCCCGTGCTGGCCGACCGCATCCAGATCGAACAGGTGCTGATCAATCTGGTTCGCAACGCCATGGAGGCGATGGCCGATGCGTCGCTGCGGCATCTCGTCATATCCAGTCGCCGCACCGAACCCGGCTTCATCCGCGTCACCGTGGCGGACACGGGTCCCGGCATCGACCCCGGCATGGTCGATGAGGTCTTCCGCGCGTTCGCCTCGACCAAGGCTGAGGGCATGGGGCTGGGCTTGTCGATCTGCCGCACCATTATCGAGGCCAACGGCGGGCGCATCTGGGTGGAGCCGCAGGAGCGGGGCGGATCGGCCTTCCACTTCACCTTGGTGGCGGCGGAAACGGAGCCGACCGATGATGACTAAACGCGTGGTTCATATTGTCGACGACGATCCGGCGGTGCGACGTTCCGCCAGCTTTATCCTGAAGACATCCGGCTACGCTGTGGTTCTGCACGACAGCGGCGAAGAATTTCTGAAGGCGGTCAACGACGCCGTGCCGGGCTGCGTCCTGCTGGACATCCGCATGCCTGGTCTCGACGGGCTGCAGGTCCAGAAGCTGATGGCCGAGCGGGGGGTGGCTTTTCCCGTCGTGATCCTGACCGGACACGGTGATGTCGCGATCACCGTCAAGGCGATGAAGGCGGGCGCCGTCGATCTTCTGGAAAAGCCGTTCGAGAAAACCAACCTGCTCGACGCCATCGCCGCTGCCTTCAAGCAAATGGACGACGCGGCCGCGAATGCCGATCGGGCCCGGGAGGCCAGCATCCGCATCGCCGGTCTCACGATCCGCGAGCAGGACGTGCTGCGCGGCCTGGCCAGCGGGCTTCCCAACAAGACCATCGCGCGCGACCTGGAGATTTCACCGCGCACGGTCGAGGTGCACCGGGCCAATCTGATGGCCAAGCTGAAGGTCCACAGCCTGTCCGAGGCGCTTCGCATCGCCTTTTCCGCCAGCCTGCACCTGTCGCCACTACGGGATGATACTTAACGACAATCCTCTCGGCCGGACCGATGCTGGAAGTCTGCGGTCGCCCGACCCGCAGGATCTGCACCGGATGGCTCCAGGCGCACATGTCCGACCCTTGTATTGATCGACGCCCCCAAATCATCCTGGTTCAAGTCGATACGGAGCGACGCAGAACCATGCAGTTGATGTTGCAGGGATCCGGCTTTGATGTTCGCGCCTTCTCGTGTGGTCGGGACGCCCTGGCGAAGTTGGCGATGCAGGAGACCTGTTGCCTGATCGTCGATGAAGGGATGCCCGACATGAACGGATGTGAGCTGCTGCGCCGGTTTCGGGAGCGGGGATGGTTGCGACCCGCTATCCTGCTGACGACCACGACGCCTTGTTGCCCGACCGACGCGCAGGACTTCTCGGTCGTTCTCAGAAAGCCCGCCAGTGGTGCAATTCTGGTGGATGCCCTGAACGGAGCGATCCGCGCCTGTCCTCAGCGGAAACAGGCGTTGGGAGGATAGAACGAATCACCGCAACGACCCGCCCTGACGCCGATCAATCGCCGCTGCTTGGGGGAAGCGAACGGGGGATGATGGCCTGACGCTTGACCTCATCCAGCGGCAGATCGGTCCGGATCATGCCGTGCTGATAGAGATGGTCGGGTAGATATCCGGACAGCAGAATCCGCCAGTCGGCCGGAATACCCGGCCAGTCTGGCCAGCTTGAAGATCACCGTCGTGAAGTTGGTCGTGATGGTCTGATAGAAGCGAGGCTTCTGCGCCAGGGCGTTCCCCGCTTCCAGATATGAAACCAGCAGGGCGCGCGGCTGTTCCGGCGCGACCTGCAAGGTGAAGCGCGAGACGGTTTCTCCGCGCACATCGGTAAGTAGCCGCACGATATCGCGCTCTTCGGCCGCGATCAGGACCAGCTCGAATGCCTTGAAGAAGCCGCCGACCTCCGAAAAGACCTCGAGACGTTCACGACGGATCTCAGCCGAAAACACCAGATGGCGACCGTCCGAGAAGCCGAAACTGATCAGGGTGTGGGCGATGGCCGGATTGGCCCAGGCCGAACTGATGAGGTCGACGGACACCAAGTCGTCCAGATCATAGACCTCGGTACGCCAGCGCGGCGCGAAATCCTGACGGGTGCGCCATTCGAAATCTCGAACATTGCGCACCACGAGATGTGAGCCCTGAATCTCGACCGTGACGCCATGGGCGACGTCCGGAGCCCAGTCACGGTCGTTCGATGGCCTGATCGAACTCCACAGAGCCACGACCGCAAGGGCGGCTACGGATGCACAGAGCCGCAGACACGGACGACCGCGCGTCAACATGGGGATCATGATCGCCACGGCAATGGCCACTGCGATCCAGAGACCTCGCCATGGCAGAGGTGACTGGAACCACAGGGCCGTGACTGTCCAGGCCGTCGCAGGAACGGCCACGACCAGCCACAGGCCAGGAAGGATGCGCCGCTAGCCGGTCCGTCGCCTACCCATGCGGGACGGCGTCCTTGTCGGCAGGGATCACGGGCGCAGATGGTGCTGAAGGCGCGGACGCCTCTGGCGCCGGCTCCGCTACGTCCTTATCCGGGGCGGCGGATGGCGGCAGGCTGATGACCACGGCGCCGGAAGCGGCGGGTTGCGCATTGGAGGCCGCAGTTCCGGCCG
Source organism: Brevundimonas sp. P7753 (assembly GCF_013386595.1). Taxonomy (NCBI): domain Bacteria; kingdom Pseudomonadati; phylum Pseudomonadota; class Alphaproteobacteria; order Caulobacterales; family Caulobacteraceae; genus Brevundimonas; species Brevundimonas sp. P7753. The sequence goes on from NZ_JACARP010000080.1 coordinate 20,698, forward strand.
CAACAGATGATTCTGGCCGGGTGGCGGTTGCGCCACGGGAATGACGCGCCACCCTCCCGGTCGCCGGCGATTTCTGCGACAGATCGGATGTGATCGTCTCGGCCATGTCGAGCACGAGCGCACCAAAAGGCAGGTCGGACGATCCGGACAGACCGGACCCCGACATCAGGCTTCCGCCCAGAAGCTGCACGACTTCGGGACTCTCGGCAAAGACCGAGTGGTTCAGACGATCCCGACCATGAACATGGGTCAGGTTGACAATGGTGATCCCGCCGATCTGCTCCAGAATGCTGCGTATCGGCTCGGCCGACGGATCGAGTGCTCCGACCCGCTGCACTCCGCCCGCGATGAGGCGTGACATGCGAAGCGCCTGATCGTCGCGCGACACCAGGAAGGTGAAGTGCGGCCGCTCTTCGCCGAGAGTGTTGAACTGTTGTGCGAAGACATCCACGTCCAGGTCCGGCGCCGCCAAGATGACGTTCTGGATCTTCGGATCGACCCGTCCTTCGCGAATGGCGTACTGACGCAGGGCCTCGACCGCGATCCAACTGCCCATCGAATGGGCCATGACCGTGATTTCCTTCACGTCCGGATTTTGAGCCGCGGCGCGCAGGAGTTGTTCCAGGGCGTCTCGTGAATAGTTGGCGCTCTCGCGGTCATAGACATAGCCCCACACCCGTCCCAACGACGGCCAGGTGAACAGGATCGGCGCCGCCTGAACACCGGAATCATGGGTCAATTGCGCCAGCGAATAGACAGCTCTGTCGAAAGGCACATTGAAGCCGTGAACAAAGACCAGCAGGTGCCCGTTGGTCTGGTGACTGCTGATCCAGGCTGCGGCCGAGGCATCGTCCAGGACCGGCTCGATCGAGACGGTCGCGAAATACCGGCTGGGGTCCCTGTCGCGACGACGCGGCCATTCGACGGCGCCAATCTCGTGATCCGGAGGGATCGAGACCTCCACCGCCATCGATGTAAGCGTCTCGGCCCGCTTGCCCGAATAGACCACCCCCGGTTGGTCGGATTCCGCCCGTGTGGAATAGACCAGGACATTGACCGTGTCGGCCCCCTCCGGAACAGCGGCCGTAGGCAGGAGCACGCCTGATGGCGCCGTCGCGCAGGCCTGAAGCCACAGGCCGATGAACAGAACAAACACCACGGTCGGCAGACGCGAAAGGAGCGTCCTCTCCCGCATGAGAACTGACCATCGAGGCGGGTTGGTTGATTGCATATCGGGTTGTCGCTATCGGGGGGAATAATCCGGCTATCACCTAAAGGCCGGGCGATCCAGCCAAGCTGCTCCCACCATTGCCATCCGGCCTTCCGGGTGGCGGAAAACCATGTTCCGGGGTCGTGGAATTGAGACGTATTGCGCTTTACGGGGCGAACGTCCTCGTCTTTGTCCTGGCGGTCTTCTGCGCACTGGCGATCCGTTATTGGGTTCCCTGGCCCGAATGGGTCCGCGATGTCGGCGCCCTGACCTTTCCGGTCCTGATCCTGGGACTGTGGTTCGCCCCCCTTCAATGGCTCAGGCTGCGTCGCGGCGTCGCGGCCCTGCTGCTCATCGGCGTCCTGTGCGCCTATTGGAGCAAATCGCCTGCGCCCCAGGACTGGCGTGACCTGCATTCCCGCGAGGCCTGGGTCGAGATCGACGGCGACCGGGCGACCATCCACAACTACCGCGACGCCCTGCATGATCCGGGCGTCGCTTCGGTCCCGCGCTGGACGACCCAGACCTTCGACCTGTCCGCCATCGAGGGCATGGACCTGATCCTTCAACCGTTCGGCGACCTGAAGGCGATGGAGCATGTCATGCTGTCATTCCACTTCGCCGACGGCCGCCACGTCGTCGTGTCCATGGAGGCCCGTCAGGCCAGGGGCGCTCAGTTCGATCCTCTCGCGGGCTTCTTCCGGCGCGATCCCCTCTATCCGGAACTGGCCACGGAACGCGATCTGTTCTGGGAGAGGATGGCCAGAACGCCGCCGGATGAGATCCAGATCTTCCCCGTACGCCAGAGCCCCCAGGTCGTCCGAACCTATTTCGAACGCATCCTGAGATTCACCAACGAGGTGCATCGGAAGCCGAAATTCTATTCGACCCTGACCGAGAGTTGCATGACCTCGTTCATCAACCTGGCTCCCGAACGCTTCGCCTCCGTACCCTGGTATGATCTGAGGCGCTGGATTCCCGGCTACGCCCTGCCGCTGTTCCAACAACTGGGCCTGGTCGACGACAGCCTGCCGGCCGACGAACTGGCGCGCCGGAACACCCTGCCGACCAGTGTCCTACCGCCATCGGCATTTCCGTCGGACGCCGCCTGGAGCGCCTATCTGCGGAACGGGGTCATCCAGGCCTGACATCGACATCAGCGGATCAGAGGCGCCACTTTTGGGGTGGAGCAGAGACGAGGCCAGCACAACAGCTGATTGAAAGTGGCTTCTAGACGTCTTCCAGAAGACGCTTCGCGGGAACACCAAGCGCTGACGCAAGCTTTTCAAGGGCGCGGATGGTAGGATTTCGCGTACCGCGCTCAAGGTCACTTATATAGCTTCTCTCAAACCCTGCTTGAAAGCCGAGCTCTTCTTGCGTCATACCCGCGTCGCGACGTAGGGCGCGGACATTCCTTCCCACCAGAATAGCGATATCCATCTCCCGAGATGGCCCGGAAGGTTGGTGGAAATCTGTAGACTTATCGTGTCATTTTCCTGCGGCTCCTCGAGCCATGCGGGGCGATGAAATCGCAGAGACGCACCCATTAATATTTATCTAATATAGAAATCACGACATCAAAACATCAACGGAGATGATATGCAGTAATATATGTTAGTCGTATCGGCCCGGTTATTGACATATATATTTAGTATATACGAAATAATACGCCAGTAATATTGAAATCAGACTTAGACGCCTTCACTAAAAGCGCTATTCACAAAATTGGGTCTTCGACACTCTTTCAAGGGTGGACTAATCGTGTCATTGTTCGTCGCGGTCATCATCAACTGATATCGGGAGGGCGACTCTGTGTCAGATGGATTCCAGCGCGTGAGCGAGGACAGTCTGATACCTTGGGACGCGCTCTACAATCGGTATTCCTCATGGTTCAAGAGCCGGCTCATTCGGCGTTATGGCATTGAGGAGGCCGAGGACCTCGCCCAGGAGACTTGGCTCCGGTTTGGCCCCTACCAAGGGAGGACGGAAGTCGCGCATCCGCGCGCGCTGCTCCTACGCATTGCCGCCAATCTCGCCGCCAATGGTAAGGCCCGCGAAGTGCGGCGGGACCGCCACGTCCAGGAACTCGCCCAGACCGGCGTTGGGGAGGGTGAACAGCCACGGCAGGACGAGGAGGTGCTTGCTCGACAACTGGTACAAAGCTTGCCAGAGCCGCTCCGCGATGTCTTTGTATTGTCCCGGTTCGTGGGGATGACGAACGCTCAGATCGGCGAGCGGCTCGGGTTATCCACGAAGACGGTTGAATGGCGAATGACCAAGGCCTTGGCCCATTGCGCCGCTCAACTTCGGCGATAGCGGTGGGACGGATTATGTCCAAGAACAAGCCGGCGGAGCCCGCGGAGATCGAGGCCGCCGCGTGGTACGCTCGACTTGGAGAGCGCAGAGTCACGACCCAGACAATAGAGGATTTTTTCGCCTGGCGGGCGGTGCCCGCCAACGCCGAAGCCTATCGACGGGTCGAGACGGTCTGGGCGGAGACGGGCAAGATATCGGGCAGCCAGGCCGTGGCCGACGCCATCGGCGCCGCCATGACGCGGAAGGGCAGGGGAGGGGGTCGTCAGCGCCGTCGGCGCCAGCCCCGCTTTCTCATCGGCCTCGGCGCCGTCGCGGCGGCCGTCGCCTTGGTCGTCGCCGTCGGGATCTGGCAGGAATCGCGGACCATCTACTCGACCCACGTCGGAGAACAGCGCCTGGTGCAGCTGGCCGACGGTTCGACGGTCAGGCTCGACACCGGTTCCCGGATCCGCGTCCGGTTTGCAGCCGATCAGCGTCTCATTGAGCTGGAGGGCGGCCAAGCCCTATTCACCGTCTCCCATGACGCTGAGCGCCCCTTCGTCGTCCAGGCAGGGGATACGCGGGTGCAGGCGCTCGGCACGGTCTTCGATGTCCGTCGGGAAGGCGCCGACGTGCGGGTGACACTGGTCTCCGGCGTCGTCGAGGTGGCGGAGAGCGGGGTGTCGGCGCCCAGGCGGCTGTCTGCGGGCCAGCAGGCGGTCAGGACCCCAGATGGGGTAGCAACACGGCCCGTCGACGTCGCGACGGAGACGAGCTGGATCGACGGCCGCATCGTGTTCCAGGACACGCCGCTCAGGGAAGCGGTGTCGGAGGTCAATCGGTACCTCACTGCGAAGATCGAGCTGGAGCCCGGCGCGATGGACGGGGCGACGGTCAACGGCGTGTTCCGCACCGGCGACCGCGAGGCCTTCGTCTCAACGGCGTCGGCCGTCCTGGACCTTCGGGTCTCCGAAGGGCCGGCAGGGAGCGTGCGGTTGTCCGCAGCCGAAAATAATTAGGAAGCAGCTCCGGGGTTAGCCGGGGAGTTGGCGGTCTCTTTCTTGACGCCGTGTTTTGGCGTCGAGGGGAGCCAACAATATGAGTCGCCTTAGCCTTCTTTCCGCAAGCGCGCTGACCGCGTGCGTCGCTGTCATCGCCACGAGCGCCTGCGCCCAGGAGGCGCGCGACTTCAACATTCCGCCGGGGTCGCTCCGCGACGCGCTGAACCTCTTCGCGACGCAGTCCGATCAGCAGATTTTCTTCACCGGCGACCAAGTGGCTGGCCTGAGCACCTCGGGCCTTCGTGGGCGCTATGAACCCACGGCAGCCCTGGATCGCCTTCTGGCCGGCACGGGTCTGACCTGGGGCCAGACCCGACCGGGCGTCCTCTATGTGCGCCGGCCTCAGACGACGGCTGTTGTCGCAATGACCGGCGATCAGACCGCCACAGTGCTGGACGAGGTGGTGGTGACGGGAACGCTGTTGCGGTCCTCAGGAGAGCTCGCTTCACCAGTCGTCACCTTGGATCGGGATGCGCTGGATCGTCGAGGATTGGGGACGGTAGCGGATACGCTTAGGGACCTCCCACAGAACTACGCTGGGGCAGCTAATCCCATTGCTGACTTGTCGGGGGCCGACACGGCTGGCTCCAACTCCGTGTTCGCGACAGGGGTCAACCTGCGAGGGCTCGGTCCCGACGCGACACTCGTCCTCGTGAACGGCCGAAGGCTCGCCGGCACGGGATTCAGGGGGGAGTTCGCCGACGTCTCGGCGATCCCATCAGGTGCAGTGCAGCGCGTCGATGTCCTCCTTGATGGGGCGTCCGCCTTGTATGGCGCTGACGCGGTCGCCGGGGTCGTGAACGTCATTCTGCGACAGTCCTTCGACGGCCACGAAAGCCGGCTACGGGTGAGCGCTGCGCGCGGTGGCGGTGAGGATGTGATGATGTCTCACCTCGCAGGCACATCGTGGGACACCGGGGCTGTGCTGCTCGCCGCCGAATATCAGACGGTGAACGCGTTTAGCTCCCTTGATCGGCCTTGGACATCCGACGGCGATCTTCGTCCATTCGGCGGGACCGATCACCGGACCGTCTTTAGTGGTCCAGGAAATATCGTCGCGTACGATCCCGCCGCGGGCGGTTATGTCTCTCAGTGGGCCATTAGGCCCGGCTCCGCAGGGATCGCCGTCACCCCCGCTGATTTCGAAGCGGGCGCCGCCAACCTTCAGAGCGCGTCGATGGGTCAGGATCTGGTGCCAGCAACCGAACGGCGCAGCCTGTACGGACGTGTCAGACAGCAATTGGGCGAGCGGCTGGAGATCTCCGCTGATCTGCGTCTGAGCCAGAGAGACTACGCGTTCGCCGGTGCGACGTCACCGGCGATCTTCGCGGTAAGTCGTACCAATCCCCATTTCGTCTCGCCCGACGGATCGGCGGCGCACGTTGTCAGCTATTCTTTTCTTCAAGATCTGGGATCGCCGCGACGGTCAGGATCGTCGCGCAGCTTGGGAGCGACCCTTGGCGGTCGCCTTGATCTAACGCCCAGCTGGTCGATTGATGCATACTTGGCCCATGCAAGCGAGAGAGGGTCGTCCGGAACGACCGGACGCGTCAATTCTCGCTATCTCAACGAAGCTCTGGGCAACCTGCCGGATGATCCGGCTACCTCCTACAGCGCGTCGCGTGACGGATATTTCAACCCTTTCGGGATGGGTGACGCCAACAGTGCAGCCGTGCTCGCCTTCATCGGCAGCGGTTTCACACGGGCCCTGGATCACAGCAAGACGACATCGGCCAATATCCTGGTTTCTGGTACCCTCTTTCATGCTCCGGCGGGGGCGGTTGAGGCGGCCGTCGGACTGCAAGGACGGCGAGAGGAGTTCGAGACCCAGGTGCTGAGCTTGGGATCGACGGTTGAGCCGGTTCTGACGGTAACACCCGCGCAGGACCGGGGCATCCTGGCGGTGTTCGGCGAAGTGCGAGTCCCACTGCTACGAGGCGCAGAAGCGAGGCGCGGCTTCGGACGTCTGGACCTTTCAGTGGCAGGCCGCGTCGAACGCTATGATGATTTCGGCACCACAACCAATCCCAAGCTCGGGGTCATCTGGTCTCCCATGCCCGAGCTATCCGTAAGGGCGTCTTGGGGAACATCCTTCCGAGCGCCTGGGCTGCCTCAATTGAATGACGCGTCGGCGATCTCGGCAACAACGCTTCCTGGGGAGGGGACGAGCGTGCTCGCCTTGTATCTGTACGGAGGAAACTCCGACCTGAAGCCAGAGACGGCGGAGACTTTTACCTTCGGCGTCGACTACCGCTCGAGCGGCGGGTTGTCCTTAAGCGGGAGCCTCTTTGACACGTCATTCACCGACCGGATCGCACAGCCGGTCGCCGCGCACATACCCAATGCGCTCACCGACCCCGCGCTGAGCCCCTTCGTCACCATTGTCGATCCGAGCAACAATCCCGCCGACTTGGTGCTGGTGACGTGCCCCTGAGTTTTCATCCAGCGGCGACCAGAGTCCTTGGGTTAGTTACGCCTCGCAGCGTGGGGTGAGCAACAGGCCGGGCCGCGCAGCTTTCATCCTGCGCAGCGGGTCGGCCTGTTGCGGTCAGACTGGCGGCAAAAGCCTCCGGGGTGAGGTAGCCGATCGACGAGTGCGGCCGGCGGGTGTTGTAGTCCAGCGCCCAGGCGGCGACCTTCTGGCGGGCGTGATCCAGGCTGAAGAACAGGCTCTCGTTGAGCAGTTCGTCGCGCATCCGGCCGTTGAAGGATTCCACAAACCC